>JAJRYB010000017.1 GCA_024275995.1 Planctomycetota bacterium
CCACACGCTGAGGTTGAAGGTTCCGGACATGCCGCTCTCGGCCGGCACGCTCGGCGAGAAAAGCCCCGTCCGGATCGAAAGCGGCAAAGCCAACATCAGCGTGGACGGCACGTTCACGGCCGAGGGTCTGAACCTGCCGGTACTCGTGCACCTGACGGACCTCCACGCCAAGGCGAGAACCGGACGATCTGTCGCCGGTGTCGCACCGGGCCGGGCCGGTCAAATGATCGAGAACATTCGCGAGATGAAGCTCGCGGTAACGATAAAAGGACCGCCATCCGCGCCGAGACTGGTGATGGACGACAAGCAGGTGCTGGCTGCGATGCGCGATTCGCTAGCCTCGGCTGGGAAAACCATGCTCGCCAACCAGGCCGGTGAGCAGCTCAAAAAACTCGGCGTAAGCCCGGACTTCAAGGGTGGGCTGGAGTCTATCGGTAACCTGTTCGGGCCCGGGAAAAAAGAGGACGGGAAAGAGGACAAGAAAGACAAAAAGAAACCGGGCCTGCTGGATGGCCTGCTTAAATAACGTCGTCGGCTTATTGGGAGAACTCTTTTGATGCACGAAAGATCGCCCGCGGGGTTGATTATCGCAGCCGTGCTTGCAACGTCGCTGCTTGGCGGGTGCGCCGCGTTGAACCGCAGGCCCAGGGCGCAGATCGTCGGCGTGAGGCTGCACGATATCAGCCTGGATTCCGCGACGCTGATGTTCGAGGTGGAACTCGATAACCCCTACGACGCGCCGCTGCCGATGATTAACGTCGATTACGCCCTGGAGTGCTACGAAAAGCAGTTTCTCGCCGGCGAGGCGGAGTTGCAGGGTACCATTCCCGCCCGCAGCACGCGAATTATCGCAGTACCGGCGAGGTTCGAGTACCTTCGGCTGCTGGAGGTGGGGAGGCGGGTAAAGCCCGGCTCGGTTATACCCTACCGCGCGGAGCTGGGCCTGTCGGTGGACGCGCCCATCCTCGGAAAGCTGCGGCTGCCGATGCGCAGGGAAGGACGCATCCCCGTACCCGCACCGCCGCAAGTGAGCGTCGTGCGAATCACCTGGGACAAGTTCAGCCTTCGGCGAGTCGGTGGCCGCGTGACGGTTGAGATGGTGAATCCCAACGAGTTTCCACTGGGCGTTACGAAGGTCGATTACTCGCTCGCCCTGGGCGGAACGAAGGTCGCCGGCAGCTCGCTCGCCAGGGAAGTAACCTGCCAACCGCACGGCGGGAAGGCGACGCTGGAGATACCAATCGGCTTCTCACCGAAAAACCTCGGCCTTGCGCTGTTCCGCCTGATCTCCGGGCGGGGATCGTCGTACCGCTTCCGCGGCGCGATCGTCGCCGAGACGCCGTTCGGTCCGATGACGCTCGCTGTCGATACCAGCGGCGATACCGAGTTTGAGAGATAACACAATCTGGACACACCGGTATCAAATCAATAAACTACCGGATAGTAGGAATACGAAAGGAATCACGCTTGCTGGCACTTAGCCGTCCGCGCAATCACTGTTTATGGCTGAAGCCTTTAGGGCTTTCAAAACCGAAGCCATTCTACTCGACAAAGAATGGCGTCGCCTTTCTTGGCGATGCTTTAGAGGGATTGCGACGGATGCCAAGCGAATGTATAGACTTGGTTGTGACGAGCCCTCCCTTTGCCCTGACTCGGAAGAAGGAGTATGGTAACGAGCCTATAGAGCGTTATCTTGAGTGGTTCCTTCCTTTCTGCCATGAGATCAAGCGAATCCTCAAACCAGATGGCAGCTTTATTCTGGACATAGGAGGGGCCTGGATTCCAGGTGCGCCGATCCGAAGCATCTATCATTTCGAGGTCGCAGTAGCGCTTTCAAAATTATTCTACCTGGCCCAGGATTTCTATTGGTACAACCCATCCAAGCTGCCAACCCCCGCAGAATGGGTAACGGTTCGGCGTATCCGTGTTAAGGACGCCGTAAACACGGTTTGGTGGTTCTCCAAGACGGAATATCCGGAGGCTGATAACCGTCGCGTCCTGAGGCCATACAGTAACAGCATGAAACAGCTGCTTAAAAATGGCTACAAAGCTCGCAAACGACCAAGTGGACACGACATATCAGACAAATTCGGCAAAGACAACGGCGGCTCAATTCCACCCAATCTGTTAGAAATCGCGAACACGGAATCGAACAGCAAATATCTGAAACTATGTCGCGAATACCACATCAAACCGCATCCCGCTCGCTATCCTGAGAAGCTCATCGAGTTCTTCTTCGACTTCCTGTTGGGAGATTCTGAAGCTATCGTGCTTGACCCATTCGCCGGTAGCAACGTGACGGGAGCGGTGGCCGAGGCACGCGGTATGAGATGGATTGCGTTCGAGAAAGAGACCGATTATCTCCGTGGTTCAATGTGTCGGTTTCTGGATGGACCATTGTTGAATGAGCAGGCTATCGAACTTGTTTTGGGCGGTCACTCTGCGAGGGGCCGGGGGAAATAGAGCCAATGCCAGGTCTCCGATTTTGCCAACTTGCCGAGCGCTTTGTCTCCGATCTGGAGCGGTGCGGCGCAAATGTTCTTATTCTCGGCGATACTGACACACGACCTTTACGATGCCGCGTCACGATGGGTGCAATATCTGCCGAGCTTGCAGTATACCTTTGGACCATTACGTCCGGCGGAAAAGGGCGTGGACGCCCCACTGAAAGGCGGATTCAGATCACCGGTGTTGACCATATTCCATTACGGTCCGGTGTTCGCGCCTTGTTGGGAGGTTGGAGCGAAGAGGCTGGGGTGTATGCCTTCTGGGATGTACGCCGACACCAGGGGTTCACGGCGGGTTCACCCAGCCTTCAAATGGCCCTTGCCACATTAGAAAATGGATATCACCATGGGTTCGCTACTGAGACCAGGCATGTTCGAGAGGGAGAGGAAATCGCTATTGCCGTCCAGCCAGACTATTTATCATGGTATCTGGAAGAATGGGAACGGCTTTATGAGTGCGGTGAAGATATAAACCGAGCTCCTGACCTTATTGAGTCCAACGTCGAGGAAGAACGAGAATTTGTCGACTCCGGAGAATCGGACCAACAGCGTTCACGTCGTCATAAAGTCGTCACAGTGGTCCATAATTTTCGGGATGCCCGTTTTCGTCCTACTGTTCTTCGCGCATATAATTTTCGATGTTGCATAACCGGGATGGCTTTACGTCTGGTGGATGCTGCGCATATTATTCCTGCAAGCGATCCACACAGTGCCGATGAACCGTGGAATGGTCTTGCTCTCAGCGCGCATTTCCACCGCGCCTATGATAATGGGTTGGTGGGTGTGCTTCCCGGTGGCCGATTAGCGACAAACACACGGATAGAAGCAAAGCTGCGACGCGACAGGCTGGATGCCGGCCTTCCGGACCTAAAAGAAACCATGCCTCCGAATATCAGATTTCCGGCTTCACCTGACGCACGTCCAAGAGAGAGCGTATTGAGGCGTGGATTGCTACTTCGCGGCTGGACGGAAGACGACATAGCACTGGCTATGCGTGCCTAGCCATACCTCCGCAATTACAATCCTCATATCCAGAATTCACTTCGCAGCGCGTCGCCCTCTCGCGTGGCGCGGATGAAGCTTTCGACCTTGCGCAGGTCCTTCACGCCGGGCGACGATTCAACGCCGGTGGCGACGTCCACCGCCCACGGCTGGATCATGTCAATCGCCGCCGAGACGTTGCTTGCGTCAAGTCCTCCGGCAAGGACGATCGGATCGATCCCCGCAAGCGCCCCGGCGGCGCGTGCGTCGGCGACGTAGTCCCAGTTGAAGCTGTTTCCCGTCCCTCCGCGCGATCGGTCGTCGTAGGTGTCCAGCAGCACGGCGGCGATATTCGATCTCAATTGCACGCCGTCAAGCCATCTCTTCACTTCGCCCAGCCAGCTTTCGTCGCGCACGCGAAACGCCTTGATGCACGGCGCGTTTATCCGCGAGACGATATCCGGCGGCTCGTCCCCGTGCAGTTGCACGCAGGTGATACGACTCTTTGCGACGACGTGGTTGATCGACTCGGCGTCGGCGTTTACGAAGACCCCCACCGTCGTCACCCCCCATGGCAGCACGTCGACAATCGCCCGCGCCTGTTCTATCGAAACGCGCCGGGGACTGTCCGCCAAGACAAGCCCGATGGCGTCGGCGCCCATCTGCGCTATTTTCAGGGCCTCGGCGGGGTCGCGCAGGCCCTCGATTTTTACGCGTACGCGCTGCATCGGGGCATGATATCAGCCCCATTGGCCCCTTGCAATGCCGTCGGCGCGAGCGTAGTCTCTGCGATCTGAAAGTTCCTGAAGAAAACCCCGGAGAAGGTTGAGTGAAAATGAAGACGAAAAAGGTTCGTTTCGGTGTGATCGGGCTTGGTGGTATGGGTACGCTGCACGCGCAACAGATCGTCGAAGCGCGCAGCCGGGATTTCTGTCTCGGAGCAGTCTGCGATAGCATGGAAGACACTGTCCGCAAAGTTTCCGATGAACTCAACGTGCCGTATTTCACGGACTATATCGGGATGTACGATTCGGGTCTGATCGATGCGGTGCTGATCGTGACGCCCCATTACTGGCACGCCGCAATGACGGTAAACGCCGCACGGGGCGGCATCCACGTCCTGTGCGAAAAGCCGCTCGCCTCGTCGGTCAGCGACGCACGGCTGATGATAGCCGAATGCAAAAAACGCAAAGTCAAACTCGGGGCCATGCTGATGCAGCGGACGTACCCATCGCACGTCAAGATGAAGCAGATGGTCGCTTCGGGCGTGATCGGCGAGATATTCCGCGTGCAGATGATCTGTTCCACCTGGTTCCGCACGCAGGCCTACTACGACAGCGGCGCGTGGCGCGGAACGTGGGACGGAGAGGGTGGCGGCGTGCTGATCAACCAGGCGCCTCACTCGCTGGACCTGTTCCAGTGGATCGGAATGGGGCTGCCGAAAGAAATCTTTGCGATGCTCGACACGCGCGAGCACAAGATAGAGGTCGAGGACACCGCCAACGTCCTGTGCGATTACGGCGACGGGAAGATCGGATACATATACGCTTCCACAGCCGAGGAACCGGGCAGGTTCGAGCTGACGATCAGCGGAGACAAGGGCACGCTCGTCCTGGACGGCGCGGACCTGCGTCTGGGAAAGCTGAAGATCCCGATCAAAAAGCACATCTACACCTCGCGGGAAGCCCTCGCCGGCGCAGCCAAGCAGAAGGTTACCTGGAAGGACGTGAAACTCCCGAAAAAGCCCGGCGGGCACATCGATGTAACCCGCGCGTTCGCAGCCAGTATCCTTCGCAATACGCCGATGGTGGCCACCGGCGAGGAGGCGATCAACGAGCTGGAAATTTCCAACGCGGCGTATATTTCAGGACACAAGAACAGGACCGTCACGCTGCCGGTTGACGGCGCGGAGATGGACCGCCTGCTGGCGAAACTCCACCGCGAGCGATCGACCGGAAAAGGCGGCGGTCTGAGGGAAATCGGAAAGCGCGAACTCCGGAAAGCGATGCGCGGATAATCATGCTCGAAAAGGTGCAGGCAGACAGGCTCGCCAAGCTGGAGAAGATCCGACAGCTCGGCGTGGACCCTTACGGCGGACGGTACGATTCAGCCGAGGCGGTGGCGGATATTCTCGCGCGGCATGGGGAAGACGACGAAGGTAAATCCCTGCCGGAGCAGTCCGCGGACGCTGCCGGGCGAATTGTGCTGATGCGCGACATGGGAAAGATGATCTTCGCGCACCTGCGCGATCAGAGCGGGCAAATCCAGATCGCCCTGCGAAAGAACGCGCTGGACGAAACGGGCTGGCAGCTCGCAAAGCTGCTGGACCTGGGCGATATCGTCGCAGCAAGCGGGCTGCTCCAAAAGAGCAGGACCGGCGAGATAACCATCTGGGCGGACAAGCTCACGCTGCTTTCCAAGAGCCTCAACCCCATGCCGGAGAAGTTCCACGGGCTTCAGGACACCGAAACCCGCTACCGCCGGCGATACCTGGACCTGATGACCAATCCGGAATCGATGGGGCGCTTCAAAAGACGCATCGATATTATCGAGCATTTCCGGACGATACTGGCAGGGCGCGGGTTCGTCGAGGTGGAAACGCCCGTGCTCCAGGCGATCTACGGCGGGGCGGCGGCGAGACCCTTCACCACGCACCACAATACGCTCGATTGCGACCTGTTCCTGCGGATAAGCCCGGAACTGTTCCTCAAGCGACTGCTCGTGGGCGGAATGGAGCGCGTGTACGAGTTCAGCAGGAACTTCCGCAACGAGGGGATCGACACCAGCCATAACCCCGAATTCACGCTGCTGGAACTCTACCAGGCATACGCCGATTACGACGTGATGATGGATATCACGGAGGAGATGATCGCCTCGTCCGCGGAGAAAATTTGCGGGTCCGCCAGGCTGCCCTACGGCGAGATCGAGATCGAATACGCCCGTCCCTGGCGAAGGGTGACCTACGGCGAACTTCTTGCCGAACACGCCGGCGTGGATATGTTCGATGCCGAGGCGGTGCGGGCAAAGGCGCGCGAGCTTGGTATCGACGAGTCCAACAAGGACGCCGCCGTCGTCGTCAACGCCGTTTTCGAGGAAACGGTCGAGCCGCATCTCATCCAGCCGACGTTCGTGAAGGATTACCCCGCCGCACTCTGCCCGCTGACGCGGCGCGATCCTGACAACCCAGCCATCGCGCTGCGGTTCGAGCTTTTCATCGCAGGAATGGAAATAGCGAACGCCTACACGGAGTTGAACGATCCTGCCGTGCAGGAAGAAAACCTCACCGTCCAGGTTCGCGGCGAGGCGGCCGGCGAGACGATGCGCGTGATGGACGAGGATTTCATCACTGCCTTGCGACATGGAATGCCCCCGGCGGGCGGGCTGGGTATCGGCATCGACCGCGTTATTATGCTGCTTACGAATACACAGAGCATACGCGACGTGATACTGTTCCCGATGCTGCGACGACAAAAATAGTAGTCGGTAGCCCGGAGCCGGTAGTCCGTAAAAACGGTTTCGATCTGTGATCTGAAAAAAGTTTAGCCGTGGGTGGAACACCCACACGAAACAATAAAATCCGAATTCGGCAAGCCGGCTGCCCGGCTTCGCCGCCGACTACCCGGCTTCGCCAAGGCTGCGCCGAGGCAAGCGGGTTACTGATTACCAATGTATAAGCTATTCCTCTGTCTTCGATATCTCAGAAGCCGCATCATCGCGTACTTCGCGATGATGGGCGTGGCGCTGTGCGTGGCGATGCTGGTGATCGTCGTCAGCGTAATGAACGGTTTTCTCGAGAAGATAGAGACCGCCGCGAAGGGCCTGTTCGGTGACATCGTTATCGAGGGGTCAGGCTCTTACGGTCTGGGGCGCTACGACGAGTTCATCGCCGTTCTCAAAGGTGGCGAGTTCCCGCTGCAAACGCAGTTCAAGGCCGCTTCCGGAGACGATGGCACGGTGGTGTTCACTGCCAACGCCAGGCCGGCGGATATGTGGGCGATGCGCCGCGGATCGCCGGACGACAAACGGGATCGAAAAATATCCCTGCCGGGAAAGGCAACCCTTCGCGCTGATGCCAAAAAGCTCGGCGAGCTTTCCGGACGATTCGAGCTTTCCGAAGCGAACGAACTTCGCTTCCTGCCGGACTCCGCATCCGCGTCGCTCGTGCCGCAAAATAGCGGAACCGGCCTGATTCTTACGGACTGTCGCGTCGAGCTTCCCCCAGCCGTCGCCCAGGTCGAGGCCGCCTCGCCCTTTATCTTCACCTACGGCGAGCTTCGCATCCCCGGACAGACGCACTACCGCAACCCGGTGCAGATAGCGGGAATCCGCCTGCCGCAACGCGCCGAGGTGAGCGACTTCGAGGACGGGCTGTTCGTCCAGGGCGAACAGGCAACCTGGACGTTCGACCCGCCGATCGCGCTCATGAGAAAACGAATCGAGGAAGACCGCCGGAACATCGGGCGGATTCTCGAACGCGAAATCGCACGTCGGAACTCCGAAGGCGCCGCAGGTGAGGGCCCGCTTCCAGAGAGGCTTCGCAACGCGATGTACTTCCACGACCAGGGCCTGCTGATTCTGCAAAACGCCGAGCGGTTCCAGAAGCCCCTTCGCGACGCGGTAGAGGAACTGCGCCAGGCGGAAAAATCCGGCGCTGCCGAAGCGAGAAAAGAGCAGCTCGAGGCGAAACTCGAAACGCTGGTGGAACGCAGCGGTCTCAGGCCGCCCGATCAACGCGTGATACTCGGGCTGGGACTTCCCGGACTGAGCTTCCGCACGGAAAAAGGCGAGACGATACGCATTCTCGTTCCAGGACACCAGGTTGTGCTGTACATCTGGCCGCTGAGCGGCTCGGACGATCCCACGCGGATAACCCCGAACGTGCGCCGGCTGACGATAGTAGACGATAACAAAAGCGGCGTCTCCTCCATCGACTCGAGGATGCTCTACCTGCCCTTCGATACGCTTCAGGAACTCAACAACATGTCAGCGACGTATTCAGCCGGGACTCCGTCCGAGATCGTCGAGCCGGCGCGCTGCAGCCAGATCCACCTGAAGGTGCGCGGGCAACGGATCGGCGAGAAACGCTTGCGAAAAATCTGCCGGGACGTCGAAAACCTCTGGCGCGATTTCCACGAATGGTTCCCCAAGGCCTCCCGCACGGACGTGTCCGTCCAGACGTGGCGCCAGAGGCAGGCGTCGGTCGTCGGGCCCATCGAAACGCAGCGAACGCTCGTCGTGGTGATGTTCGCGGTAATATCGCTGGTCTCGGTCGTACTGATTTTCGTGATCTTCTACATGATCGTCGTCCAGAAAACCAAGGACATCGGCGTGCTCAAGGCAATCGGGGCGTCCGACGGTGGCGTGGCGTGGATATTTCTCGCCTACGGCGCTACGATAGGATTTCTCGGGGCGATCCTCGGAACGATCGGGGGAATCCTGTTCGTACACAACATCAACCCGATCCACGACTGGATGGCGGAGACCATCGGTTTCGCGCCGTGGAGCCGGGATACGTTCATGTTCGACGAGATACCCAACACGGTGAATCCCTCAGCCGTAATCATGATCGTCCTCGGCGCAATCGGCGCCGGACTGCTCGGCGCGATGGTTCCGTCGATCCGCGCTGCGCGAATGCAGCCGGTGGAGGCGCTGCGATATGAGTAGGCCCAACGGGCAACTCGCCATCGATGTGCAGGGCGTACACAAGTCCTATCGACTCGGGCGCGTGACGCTCAAGGTGCTGCGCGGCGTGAGCCTCCAGGTCGAGCGGGGGCGGTTCGTAGCCGTCGTCGGCGCGTCCGGCAGCGGAAAGAGCACGCTGCTGCATCTTGCGGGCGTGCTGGATCGACAGGATTCCGGTACGATAAAAATCAACGGCGTGGACATGCAGTCCGTCGGCGCGGCCGGAAGAAACCGCATCCGCTGCCGGGACATCGGATTCGTCTTCCAGTTCTACCACCTCATGGGCGAGCTGAACGTGCTGGAAAACGTAATGCTTCCGGCGATGGTTGACAGCTCGGCGCTGGGATGGCTGCACAAACGCCGCGGCGCGAAAGCGGCGAGAGCGCGGGCGATGGACCTCCTGGAAAAACTGGGTCTCGACGATCGCCTGAAGCACAGGCCCAGGGAACTGTCCGGCGGCGAGCGGCAGAGGGTCGCCATCGCAAGGGCGCTTATCAACGACCCGGACGTCCTGCTCGCCGACGAGCCGACAGGCAACCTCGACAGCAAAACGGGCCGGCAGATCATGAGGCTGCTGAAGTCCTTCAACGACGCGGGGCAGACTATCGTGATGGTCACGCACGACGCGTCGCTCGTGAAGGAGTGCGATCGCGTCGAGCATCTTCGCGACGGCAGGCTGAACGCCTGAGCCGACGGGCTGCGTCCTTGACTGCGCGGGCACAGTTGCCATACCGTGCAATGAAAGCATATGGCTGAGATAAAACTATCCGAACTTGCCCAAATGCTGGGTGGAACGCTCGAGGGCGACGGCGAGCGCATCGTCCGAGGCGCAGCGACGCTGGAGGCTGCACAGGCGGACCAGGTCAGCTTTCTCGCCAACAAGCGATATGAGCGACATGTAGCCGAGACCCGCGCCGCGGCGGTTCTCGTGGCGACCGACTACAACGGCGCCGTGGCGTCCGGCAGCGCGCTTATCCGCTGCGACGATCCGTACTTCGCGTTTCGCCAGGCGATGGTGGCGCTGCACGGCTTCCGCAAACCTCACTTCGATGGAATAGACCCGCGCGCCGACGTTCACGAAACCGCGCGCCTCGCCGAGGGCGTTCGCGTGGCGGCGTTCGTTTCCATCGGTCCGGGCTGCGAAATAGGCGCCGGTACGAGCCTGTACCCCGGCGTCTGCATTGGACCGGATACGCGAATCGGACGGGACTGCACGCTGTACTCCAACGTGACGATATACGAGAAGTGCGTGCTGGGCGACCGCGTTACGATCCACGCCTCCTCGTCTATCGGGCACGACGGGTTCGGGTACGCCACGCACGGAACGCCACCGGTGCACGAGAAGATCCCCCAGGCTGGATGGGTCGAACTGGAAGACGACGTCGAGATCGGCGCATGCTGCGCCATAGACCGCGCCACGATGGGCGCGACGATCGTGGGCGCTGGCACGAAATTCTCCAACCTCGTCGCCATCGGACATGGAACGCACCTCGGTAAGCACTGCCTGCTCGTGGCGCAGGCGGGCCTGGCCGGGTCCGTCATGGTGGGCGATTACTGCGTATTCGCGGGTCAGACGGGCATCGTCGGACATATCAGCATAGGCGACGGCGTGCGCGTCGCGGCTAAGTCCGGCGTAACTTCAGACGTTCCGGCTGGATTGGAAATAGGCGGCGCACCGGCGGTTCCGCTACCGGAAGCCCGCCGAACCTGGATGAGCCTGTCGCGCCTGCCACAGATGCGCTCGGCTATCAAAAAACTTACGCGTGAGCTGGCCGCGATCAAGAAAAAACTCGGCATGGTCGATTCCGATCACGACGCGGACGAAACGGAGAGACCATGACACCCGTCGATGAGCCTCCGATCGGACTGATAGCGGGTTTCGGCAGGCCACCGTTTCTCGTCGCCGAGGGCATCCGACGGGCAGGACGAAAGCTGTTCGTCGCGGGGTTTCGCGGGCTTGCGTCCCCCCGCCTGATGGACCTCGCCGACGACGCCGCATACGTTGGAATCGCGCGGCTCGGTCGACTGATCGCCGCGCTCCGCAAGCGGCGCGTAACCGAGGCCGTCATGATGGGCGGCGTCCGCAAGACGGAAATTTATTCGCGCCTGCGGATAATTCGATATATGCCGGACCTGCGCACGATGCGGCTGTGGTACAGGACGATCCGCAAGGATAAACGCGATAATGCCGTGCTGATCGCCACGGCGAACGAATTGAAACGCGAAGGGATCACGCTTGTGAACTGCGTAAAATATTGTTCGGAACACCTCGCCGACGAAGGCCTGATGACGCACACGCCGCTGAAAGGCGAGGCGCAGGCGGACGTCGAGTTCGGCTGGCGCATCGCCAAGGCGAGCGCCGAGATGGATATCGGCCAATCAATCGCCGTAAAGGAGCGGGACATCATCGCCGTAGAAGCGATGGAAGGCACCGACGCGATGATCCGTCGGACAGGGGAACTCTGCCGTGTTGGCGGATGGACGCTCGTGAAGGTAGCTCGGCCGGATCAGGACATGCGGTTCGACGTTCCGACCATCGGTCCAAATACGCTGAAGAACCTCCGGGCCGCCCGGTGCTCCTGCGTCGTCGTAGAGGCGGCCCGAACGCTTATCGTGGACAAACCCGTCACGCTGGCGCTGGCTGACAAGCTTAAAATAGCGTTGGTGGGCATGAAATCAGACCCCGCCAAACCGGGGCACCAGGCACTCTGACAATCGCGGCGATCAGACGCGATCGGGATTGAGATGTTGATCGCAGGCGTGCAGGCATGCAGCCAGGGCGACGTGCCTCAATCGCTCCAGGCTGAGCGAGCCGAGATACTCATCCGTGAAGTCGATCTTGAAATCGCAATCGAGCGAGCGAAGCGTGGAGACGATCTGCTCCCTGGGCATCCTCGCCAGCTCACACGCGACTTTCTCCGGACTTGCCGACAGCATTCGTCTACCTCTGTGTTACAAATGGGGGCTGCGTTCTGTTCTGCTTATCGGTACAATTTACGGATAACTTTGCTTCGAAAAATTTCGATCGCAATAAGCCGAAAAATCCTGCACTCCCCGATAATGGCAGGGCTATTGCTGGATACTCCGATGTGGAAAAGATGTGGATAACCCACCAAGAGGCTCGATAACTGCCGTAGCTAAAAGAGCTTGCGCCAGAACAGCCCGCCGCGGGGTATGTGCACTTAGGGTTATTACCGTAGAGAAACCCGATTATGAAACCAGACAGGAGCGATTTCGATTACCCGTTGGACGAGAGCTTGATCGCGCAGGCGCCGCTCGAGCGGCGTGACGAGTCGCGGCTGATGGTTCTCGACCGCGGGCGACGCCGTTACGAACATCGCACGTTCTCGCTCCTGCCGGTCCTTCTGAAAACCGGCGACCTGCTTGTCGTCAACGACACGCGGGTGGTCCCGGCGAAATTCGTTTGCCGACGCCGCACTGGTGGGCGAATCGAAGGGCTTTTCCTGCGCGAAGAAACTCCCGGTACGTGGGAGGTGCTCTTGAAAAACGCCTCTCGATGCTCCGCCGGGGAGCGACTCGCCTTCCAGGACGGTGCCGATATCGAAGTGGAACTCATCGAGGACCGCGGCGCGGGCAGATGGTCCGTCAGCACCGATCCCCGCAGGACGGCGCCGGAAATACTCGCCATCGTCGGGCGCAGTCCCCTGCCGCCCTACATCCGGCGCGAAGACGAATCGACCGACGCTCCCGACCGCCTGCGGTACCAGACCGTGTACGCGGATCGTCCCGGAGCGGTCGCCGCGCCGACGGCTGGACTGCACTTTTCCGAAGAACTGTTTCGGCGCTTGCGCGAAGCGGGCATCGAATGCGTCAAGGTAACGTTGCACGTCGGGATGGGCACGTTCGCGCCCGTGAAGGCGGACGACCTCGCATCGCACGAGATGCACCGGGAGTGGTACGATCTTCCCGCGTCCTCGTGCGAGGCGATCAACGCCGCGCGGCGCGAAGGCAGGCGCATCGTCGCGGTCGGTACGACGAGCGTTCGCGTGCTGGAGTCCGCCGCCAGAGAGCAGGGGTTTTCGAGAGGTTCGCCCGCTCTTGGTGCGGAATCGGGCTGGACCGATCTGTTCCTCTATCCCCCGTCCCGGTTCCACGTCGTCGACGCGCTGATCACGAATTTTCATCTGCCGTGCAGCACGCTGCTGATGCTGGTGGCCGCGTTCTGCTCGCCGGGGAAAACGGATGGAATCGCGACGATCCTGGAAGCGTATTCAGCCGCGGTGAACGAGCGATACCGCTTCTACTCGTACGGCGATGCGATGCTGATCGAGTGATTCTCCGCCTTACCGCGCCTTGCGCGTAGCGGTTCGCGATTTCCTCAGCACCATGTCCCTCATCGTAGCTGCAAGGTTGGCGGCGTCCAGGCCCGCTTCCCTGAGCTGCTCGCTACGTGAAGCGTGAGCGATCAGCCTGTCTGGAATACCGAGGATTCGCACGTTCGATCCGTCAAGCCCGCGAGCGGACGCCAGTTCCATAACGGCCGAACCGAACCCGCCGGCGGCAGCGTGATCCTCGCAGGTGACGAGCGGTTTTTCCGAACGGATCAGCTTCGTCACGCACGTAACGTCGAGCGGTTTGGCGAACCTCGCGTTCACCACGCCGATATCAAGGCTATTTTCGCGCTGAAGGATGTCCCCGGCCACCATCGCCGTCGCCGTCATCGCCCCGTAGCACAGGAACGTTCCGTCCGCGCCCTGGCGCACGGTCCTGGCTAGTCCGATCTCGAACGGCGGACACTCACCGGGCAGGTCGTCTGGGACCTCGTCGCGCGGATAGCGAATCGCGCAGGGGAAATCCCGGGCGCAGGCGAACCGCATGGCGGCACGGAGTTCCGGTTCGTCCGCCGGCGCCATCAGAACCATTCCCGGCAGAGATCGCAGGTAGGCGATGTCCAGCGAACCGTGGTGCACCGCACCGTCGGACCCGACCAGGCCCGCCCGATCCATGCACAGCAGGATGGGCAGTTTCTGGAGGCACACCTCCTGGAATATCTGGTCGAACGCCCTCTGCATGAACGTGGAATAGATCGCGACGACAGGGCGCACGCCCGTTTTCGCCATTCCCGCCGCCATCGCTATCGCGTGCGATTCGCAGATACCGACGTCGAAATATCGTTCCTCATACGCTTTGCGGAATTCCACCAGCCCGGTCCCGTCCGGCATCGCCGCCGTGATTGCGACGATCCGTTCATCCTCGCCCGCCTGGTCCACAAGTGCGCGCGAAAACGCCTGCGTCCACGTCGTCCTGTCCTTGGTGGGGAAGACGGCTTTCCCGCCCTGGACCTCATACGCCGAAGGGCTGTGAAACTGGCAGGGGTCTTCGACGGCGTACTGGCAGCCGCGACCTTTCTGCGTGTGGACGTGCAGAATCGCCGGACGGTTGACGTTCGCCAGTCGGCGCAGAATGCGAATCATGTCATGCATATCGTGCCCGTCGATGGGCCCGAAGTAGCGGAAGCCCAGTGCGCCGAACATCTGCCCACCGTGGATTGTCGTTCGCAGGCCTTCCTTGATGTGACGCAGCGTTTCGGCGATTTCCCCGCCTAGTGGAAGATGCTGGAGCATGTGCTCGGTGGATCGTTTCGCGTCGGAATACGTGTCGGTCATTCGGACGCGGTCCAGCGCGTGCGCCAGCGCGCCCCGCGTGCGATCGATGGCCATCGAATTGTCGTTCAGCACGACAAGGAACTGGCGTCTCAGCATCGCGGCGTTGTTCAGGCCTTCCACCGACATTCCGTTGACGATGCTGGCATCGCCCACGATGGCGACCACTTTCGCGTCGCTGCCGGAGGCCTGGTCCGCCGTCGCCATACCCACCGCGGTCGATATCGCGCTTCCGGCGTGCCCCGTGGCGAACAGGTCGTACGGGCTTTCCGACGGGGCGGGAAAACCGCTCACCCCTCCGGATTGGCGCAGGTGTTCGAACGCCTCCTGCCGACCGGTCAGCAGCTTGTGCGCGTAGCACTGATGCCCGACGTCCCACAACAGGCGATCATGCGAAAAATCGAACACGTAATGCAACGCCACCGTCAGGTCCGTTACGCCAAGATTACTCGCCAGGTGCCCGCCACGTCGGGAAACGACGTCGATGATCTTCTCCCGCAGTTCCTCGGCCAGGCGGTGCAGCTCATCCGGCGCAAGCCTGCGAAGCTGATGCGGCGTCGTAATCGTATCCAGGAGTTTTTTATCGCTGTCACTCATCCGTTTTTGCAACCCTATTTTCTCTCTGCGGCCTCTGCGATCTCTGCGTTGAATGTTTTATTATGGCATTTTACGATAAGGCTGACGTACCGCCTACATACGTTTGACCTCTGTTTGCAGGGTCAAACCACCTTTCGAATACGACATTCTTTTCGCAAAATGCGCTAGTGCGTTCGTTCGGAAAGCAATTCCGTCAGGCTGCGAAGTTTTTCCGCTCGATCTCCCAGCGGTTCGAGGGCGCCGATCGCTTTTTGCGTGATCTGTCGTCCCAGCTCGACCGATCGCTCCAGGCCCATCTGCGCCACATGCGTCCGCTTTCCGGTGTGTGCGTCTTTTCCGGGCGTTTTTCCGATCTGCTCTGCCGGCGCGGTAACGTCCAGCAGGTCGTCGAACAGTTGGAACGCCAGGCCCAGCGAGACGGCATAGTCTCGAATGGCGTCCGTCTGACTTTTTTCCGCCCCGCCGCAGATAGCACCCATGACGGCGGAGGCGCGAATCAGGTCGGCTGTCTTGTGACGATGGATGTACCCGACGCCTTCGGCTCCGTCGGGAACGTCGCAGAGGCCCATGTCCGCCACCTGCCCTGCTATCATGCCGGCCGGTCCCGCAGCAGCGGCCAGTTCCGCGACCAGTAGACCGGCGCCGTCGTCCACCTCGGCGAGCACGCCGAATGCGCGCGTAAGCAGCGCGTCGCCGGCGAGAATCGCCATCGCCTCCCCGAATTTTACGTGCGCCGTCGCCCTGCCGCGGCGAAGCGCGTCATCGTCCATCGCCGGAAGGTCGTCGTGAACCAGGCTGTAACTGTGGACGAGTTCCACCGCCACCGCGGCGCGGCGAGCGCTGTCCGTAACCCCCCCGCACATAGCCTCGCAGGATATATGCACCAGTGCCGGTCGCAGGCGCTTCCCACCGCCCAGCACGCAGTAGCGCATCGCCTCGGCGAGCGCAACCGGTACGGAAGGTTCAACAAGCCATCGCTCAAGGTCCGCCTCGGCAGCCTGCGCATAGGGCTGAAGCAATTGCGACAGCGTTTCGGTGTTTTTCGTGTTTTTCGTATTTGTTTGCGGCATCGGAGTCCGGTCCGAAAAACGTAAGCCCGACCTCCGGGAGATCGGGCGGACGGCCATACATTCCATAACCATTATACGAACTATGGGCGCATTTCGACAGCGCCGAGGCGCCGGGAATAGTTTTCAGGCGAAGCCTACTCGACGTGTGCCGGTTCCACGTGGACGACGATTTCCACCACGTTCGGCGCGGCGGAGAATACGCTGCGCTTTACCGCCGAGGCTATCTCGTGGCCTTTCAGAACGGTAAGGTCCGGCGCAACCTGCACGTGGATGTCCATCGCCACCTTTCCACCGACGGTCCTTGCCCTGAAAGCGTGATAACTCCGCACGCCGCGGGTTTCCATGACGGCCCGTTCGATTTTATTGAGTATACTCGCACCCGGCGCCTTGTCGATCAGTTCGGAGGCGCTGGTTTTCATGATCTTCACGGCCATCACCGCCACGAACGCCGCCAGCACGACGGCCGTAATCGGATCGAGCAGCGCCCAGTCGGACCCGCCTATCGCCACGCCCGAAAGACCCGCTACCGCCGCCAGCGACGTGAAAGCGTCCGTGCGATGATGCCATGCGTTGGCCAGAAGCGATATGTTCCCGCTGCGCCTGCCGACCTGTCGCGTGAGGCGAAACAGCAGTTCCTTAACGATTACCGACGCCGCGGCTACCAACAGTGGAACGACGGGCCTGGCTGCACCGACTCCCTCACGAAGCGATCGGATGCCGCTGTAGGCGATCCACCCAGCCGCCAGAACAAGCACCGCGCCCACCAGCATCGCCACGAGTGTACTCACGCGACGATGTCCGTAATGGTGACACCGGTCGGCGGGCTGGTCCGCTACGCGCAGACCGGCAAGAACCGCGATGTCGGTTATCAGATCGCTGGCGGAATGTAATCCGTCCGCGATAATCGTCCCGCTGGAGAAGAGAAGCCCGGCGGTGATCTTCGCAACCACGAGCAGCGCATCGATAACCATACCCCACAGCGTTACGCTTCGCGGCGTAAGCCTTGATTTCGAATCGCGTTGGAGAGTATTGGAAACCATCGTCAAAATCGCACGTCGAACGAATCGAACAGCCCGCTGTACGGAGCGATCTGTTGCTCCTTCCGGCGGACGTGCCGTCCCATCCGTTCGGTAAGTTCCGTGAGGAACGCTTCTATTTCATCGTCCTGTCCTTCGACGACGCACTCTACGCGCCCGTCGGGCAGGTTCCGCACGTATCCCGTTACGTCGAACGCCCCGGCTGTGCGTATCGCGGTGTAACGGAAACCCACGCCCTGCACGTCGCCGGAAAAATGTACTATTCGCTGCTGGACCATCATGCTCTCGCCGTCATTGATGATTGTAAGTCGCCGGCGTCTTTCGGACAATGAATTGTAACGACGGAGCGGGCACACAATGATCGACAAGGCGTTGATACCGATAGCGGGACGGGCTACGCGGATGGGTCCGTTATGCAAGGCGGCGCCCAAGGCGCTGCTGCCACTGCCTGCGCGCGAAGGAGCCTTGCTTCCGATCGTGCACTGGGTATGTTCAGCCGCTCTCGCCGCGGATATCGCGGAGGTGGGGCTTATCGTCTCACCATCGCACGTCGATGCCCTGCGGACGTATTTCTCTGCCGCGTCGGACACGTCCGACGCGCCGCTGCCGGAGCGAATCGAGTACATCCTGCAGGACAGGCCGAGAGGTCTGGGGGACGCGGTTCGCCGGGGGAGCGATTTCGCCGGTGGCGGGCCGTTCCTGATGCTGCTGGGCGATCACGTGTACGCCCCGGATAATTCCCCGGCGGCGGAACCGTGCGCGGCGCAGGTCGCCGGGGCGTTCAGCGCCCGCAAGTGTGCCTCCCTGGTCGGCGCGCAAACGGTAGGACCGGAAGATCTGTCTCGCGTCGGCGTTCTTGCGGGAGACCCCCTGCCCGGCGACGAGCAGACTTTTCGCTGCACGGCGATCGCGGAAAAGCCGACCCTCCGCACCGCGCGGAAAATGCTCGTTACGCCCACTCTCGGAAAAGACAGGTTCATGGCGCACGCCGGTATCTATGCCTTCACGCCGGAGATATTCGACTGTCTCGACGAGCTGGCTGCGACGCTTGGCGATGAGCGGGGGGAGGTGGAACTCACCGCGGCGCAGGAAATCCTGCTTCGCCGCAGGCCCGGTGATTGCTATTTCCGGCTGGTCGAGGGCGATCCGATGGACACCGGAACGCCTCAAGGATACGCCGCCGCATTCGAGCGGTTCCGACGACTGGCGTAACAGCCCCGATACTATTATCATACGCCCTCTGTTTGGAAACAGGAGACACGAGATGATGGTCTGGATAAACGGAAAACTGGTAGACAAAAACGACGCGAAGATATCCGTGTTCGATCACGGAACGCTATACGGCGACGGCGTGTTCGAGGGCATCCGCATCTACGGCGGGAGGGTCTTCCAGTTCCCCGCACACATGGACCGCCTGTTCGTCTCCGCGGAGCGAATCTACCTCCAGCCGCCTTATACGAAGCAGGAACTGATCGACGCTACGTACGAAACCATGCGGGCGAACGGAGTCTCGGACGGATACATTCGCATGGTCGTCACGCGCGGCGAGGGGACGCTCGGACTGGACCCGTTCCAATGCTTCGCGCCCTGCACGTTCATAATCGTCGGACAGATTGCGATGTACTCGGACGAGATGTACGAAAACGGTATGGCTGTGATCATCGCCAAAACCACCCGGACGCCGGCGGGTTGCCTGGACCCGCGGGTCAAAAGCCTCAACTACCTGAACAACATCTGCGCCAAAATCGAATGCGTCAAGGCCTCCCTCTGCGAGGCGATCATGCTCAACGACAAGGGAAACGTCTCCGAGGCTACGGGAGACAACGTCTTCATCGTCAAAGACGGCGTTGTTATCACCCCGCCGGCAGAGGCGGGCATACTGCTGGGCATAACCCGTAACGCCGTTATGCACCTCTGTAAGCGGATGGACATACCGCTGAAGGAGCGGGACTTCAAACCGGTGGAACTTTACGCAGCCGACGAATGCTTCCTTACCGGAACGGCGGCGGAAGTCATCGCCGTCACGAAGGTCGACGATCGAACGATCGGCGACGGGAAGGTCGGACCCGTCACGGGAAAGCTGCTCGCAGCCTTCCGCGAACTTACACGGACGGACGAGGAGATTCCCTACCAGGCGTGAACCGCGCGTCAGGGCGTTTGGGTTTTGTCCCCGCGCATGGATGCGTCGCGGTGCTTCTTCATGCCGAACATCGCGAGGATGTCTTCCATGAGGCACCATTTCGTCAGGGCGGACTGGAGAAGGTTCGCCCCGACAAACGCGGTAAACAGCAGCGCCCAGGGCGTCAGAAAGTAACCTATCGCCAGGCTGATGAGAATAAAACTGCCCGCGATCAGCCGGATGGCGTGTTCCATTGTCATTTCGTAACTCCTTTTCTTTCGGCGACGGCGTAAAGTATCACGTTGGCCCCAAGGCGACGCGCGTCGTCAACCGCCAGGCCGGCGCAATTGATGGGCGGCATACCCGCGACAGGGCGGGTAACGCCGTACCTGCTCAGCACCACGGCGAGCCGCCCGTCGATCTCGACACCGAAAAGTTTCGGCGGGCCCGGACCCTTCCGCAGCGCCGGGAGGAAACGCACTACGGAAACGTCGCCCCCCATGCCGCCGGCGAACTTCCCGGTGATCAGTGGATGATTTACATCGAGCGGACGAAGTGCCTTGGCGCCGAACAGCCCGCGAATCATCGCGGTGGAGGCATCGAAGAACTTTTTCCCGCCCATCGCGGGATCGATCATGATCGTTCCCCCGGCCAGCAGGTATCGTTTCAGGTTCTTCCGCTGCTCGACGGTCAACCTCGGAGGGGTGGTCCCGGTCATCCACAGCAGCGGCACGTTTGCGGGAATGCCCGTGGAGAGATCGACGGGCGGCGCCTCGCGAATACCCATGCTGACGGCAGCGGCCAGCACATCGTTGAGGCGGTCGAAAGCCTCGGGGCTGGTGTCAAAGTCGCCTTTGTGCCTGACGCGCGCCACTGAAATATTGCGCCGGACCCGCCACCGTCCCGGCCCGCGGCGAACGGCAAACCGCCCGGCGAGAACCTTTCCACCAGTAGCGTATTGCAGGGCGTTGGCGAACAACTCGAAGGCGGCGCGGGTTTTTTCGCCATAACCGCTGCGCCACGCGGAGGCAACGTCTTCATCGAAAACGATAATCCGCGTCCGCGCCGCGTCGCCTATACCCGTCGCCCTGACGGGAGCAATTCGCCTCTTGATGTTGAACAGCGGATGGTCCCCACCCAGCACGGCGGCGGAATACTCGCTCATCAGCGCCGAGAGGGCTTTGACGGTCGCCTCGGCAGCCTGCCTGTCGTCGCTTTTCGCCTGGACGAGCACCGTCCCTCCGGAGAGCGCATAGCTGCGGATCTTTTCCGCCAGGTCGGCGGGGATCTCGCCCCCGCCGGATGCGTCCACGTAAAGCAGCGCCGCTTCCCCAAATGCCTCCAGCGGCGAAGCGGCAGACAGTACCTGCCACGCCTTTCTGCGCTTCGATCGGGTGCCGATCCATCGCGCGAGATTCGCGCCCACCTGCTTCGCGGCGTCGCTCCCGGCTGCGACGGTGACGCAATTGATCAGCACCGCGCGGCGCGCCTCTGCCAGCGCCAGTAAGGCGAAACACGTATGCACTGGTATTTCGCGAGAATTTCCCCCCAAAAGAGGATCGGGCCAACTACCGTCTTTTCGCTGCCGGGCGAGAAGCTCCGCGACGATCGGCCTGCTCCAGCCTGACCCGCCGATCCGCCGCTTACCCGTCTCCCCGGCGACACGCGCGACGCTGTACAGGTAGTAGTATAAATTCGCCTGCGGGACGGACCAGACCCACTTGGGATTGATCTTCGGCGAATGGTGCTTGTCCAGCCAGGCGAGACCGCGTGCGACGGCCTTTCGCCCGGCAGAGATTTCCTCGACGCCGATCACGTCCGCCCCGGCGAGACGATCGATAATTATCGTCAGCGACGCCACGCCCGCCGCCGTCATCGATCCGTAACTGGTTCCGCGGAACGACGAGGGCGGTTCGTAACCCCAGCCACCATCGGAGTTCTGATATTGCATCCAGTAACGACGGCAATTTTTCCAGACGCCGGGGATAACGCGAGCGCCCGCATCTTCGGCGTCGCGCAGCGCCATTACCGCCAGGGCCGTGTTGGACGTGTCCGTGCGGGTCCGGCGTGAACCGTTGTTCGGATGCTCGGGCCCGTACCCCCACCCGCCGGAGGGACGCATCTGGTATCGCACCAGCCAGTCCACGTCTTCCTGCAATCGCCGGGCGTAGTTCGTCCCGAGCCGCGCATAGAGAGACGCCCGCATCGCTCGCGTATAGACGGCTGCGGGCTTGATCCCGTTGACGTACCCGAGCGCCGCCCGGAGTTTGGGATTGGTGAGCTTTTCGCCGGATGCAAGGGCGGTGAAAAGAACCAGCGACTCCACGCCTCCGGGAAACGTCCTGGAGTAACGGGTCCGCCATGAGCCTTCCACCCGCTGCGAGCGGTAAAGATAGTCCAGCCCGCGGCGTATCGCGGCGTCGATTGCGTTGGGCGTCACCGGCGGCGCGCGGCGCGGTTCAGCCGCACCCGGCGACGCGGATAAAAACGCCGCGGCTGCGCAAATCCACGCTCCAGACAAATGTGAAATTCCAAATCTCAAATTTCAAATCCCAAACAAAAAGAAAAATTCAAACCTGCCTGCCGCCTGCCCGCCGTGGCGGGGCAGGCAGCTTCCACGTAACGAACCGGTACATATCGGCAAAAGCGAATTTTCAAATACTCCGCACCCCTTTGGTATTTGTCAGTCGGAAATTGTTCAAAAACAGATCGCAAACAGGGCTATATTCAGCGCGAGTTTCTTTCCGTCCGCATCGACGTACCCGCGCGAGGAATAAGGACGATCCCCTTCCAGTGCGCAGGTGAAATCGTACTTGCTGTATATGATCACCGTCCTGCCCTTGATCACGATGGCTTCGAGGGACGGGTGCGTCGTTCCGCGCTTGCCGAGTTCCTCCGCCAGAACCTTACGGTAACGCAACTCGCCCAGAGGCGCGCCGATCTTGCCCGTGTAGATGGGATGCGTTTTCGCCAGCGGCTGGAGCTTCTCGTCCGGATAAAGCTGCTTCACCATCTCGCGGAAACCGGTGTCGAACGCCTTCCTGCCGCAGCAGGCGTCGGCGAAGAGGAAGCCTCCACGATCGAGGTACTTCCGCAACCCCTCGATCTCCTTGTCCTGAAGTTTGAACGAAAAATGCCCGTGCATGAAGACCAGCGGGTACTCGAATATCTTCTCGTCCGACGGGCGAATGTGGCGGGCCTTGGCGACTACGTCGATCTTCGCCTTATCGCGTAGCAGGGCGGCGAGGTTCACCATGCAGTGCGGGTCGGAAGCGTAATCGCCGTCGTGGATTAACCGTCCGATGCGCACCGCGCCGC
>JAJRYB010000018.1 GCA_024275995.1 Planctomycetota bacterium
AAAGCGTTTTTTAATTTCTCTGAATCTCTGTATCTCTGTGTATAATAAGATGTTACGTATTTTTGCCCCTCGAAAACCCCTTTCCAGCCTGTTCCTGGTTGTCCCTGGATTTGCGTACTTGTGCGGAGTTGTGCGAACTTGTACGAAACGGTACGCTTTGGTTCGCCACGGCGCAGCCCGGTACGGGCGAAGACGGGTACGGACGGGTACGTTTCGGTTCGCTGCGGCGTAGCTCTTGAGCGAAGACGGGTACGCTTTGGTACGCCGGACGAAGCCGCAGACTGCAGGGGATGTTGCGGATCAAGCGTGAATTGCTCTAACCTGCCAGTTTCTAACTTCCACGACACACCATGTATACGTCCATTTGTTCCAACCGAAACAAGGCGGAATCCGCGCCACTCCCCCTATACGACAGGTTTCCTGATAAAATGATAAAAATCGGTGAATTCACAGCCTTTTTGACTTGCCCATTCGGGGAAAATCGGTTATAAGATGGGGACCAAGGAAGGTGTAGCAGCCTCTGACTGCTCACAAGAGAGGCAAAGTAGGCTTTTTCAGCTCACTGCTCAAAGTAAGGTAGAATGGATAAGGGAGGAGTAAAATCTGCGCGCCTTGCGGCCCGCTCTCCGCAAGGCCGGTTCGAGCAAGAGGAGGTTGCCCTCGTAGGGGGCGGCGCGCTCTTTCAACAGGTCCTCAAGGTCATCGACGCCGTGGCATCGAACGACTGCGTTGTGCTGCTGGAGGGCGAATCCGGTACCGGAAAAGAGCTTCTCGCCCGACGAATTCACGCCCTTTCTTCCCGCTGCGACAGCCCGTTTATCCCCGTCAACTGCCCGGCAGTGACCGATACCCTGTTCGAAAGCCAGTTCTACGGGCATGTCAGAGGCGCCTTTACGGGCGCCGCCACGGACACGCTGGGCGTCGTCCGGGCTGCGGAAGGCGGAACGCTTCTACTGGACGAAGTGGGCGAAATGCCCCTGCATCTCCAACCCAAACTGCTGCGCCTGCTTCAGGAAAGCGAAGTATGTCCCGTCGGATCGCCCACGCCGATATCCGTGGATACGCGGTTCATCGCCAGCACGAACCGCAATCTCGCCCAGGCCGTTCGTGAAGGCAAGTTCCGGGGCGATCTGTATCACCGGCTGAACATTGTCCGGATCGAAGTTCCACCGCTGCGAAACCGGCCGGATGATATTGAACAGCTCCTGGACCACTACGTGGCATATTACGCACGTCAATACGCGATGCCTCCGCGACGCCTGAGCCCATATCTGCGTGCGTGCCTTCGCGAGTACCCCTGGCCCGGGAATGTGCGTGAACTGTGCGGCTACGTCGAGCGTCTGTATGCCGCCGACCTTCCACCGGCGCCACCGGCACTGGTTGACTGGGAAAACAACTACGTTTCGCGCTCTCGTGGAATAGATCCCGCTCCGGGACGCCTCCCCGAGCCGGACCATACGCCGGTCTGTTGCACGCTTGCCGAGGCGGAGGCCCGCGCCATCCACCAGGCGCTCAAGGCCGCCCGCTACAACAGGACAGCCGCCGCACGTATGCTGCAAATCCACCGCAGCACGCTGCTTCGCAAAATCCGTCGGCATGGTCTGGATGCCGGCAGCAGATTCTGATTCGATTTCTTTCTCTTTTTTCACGCCGATTTTTTGATTTCACAATTTCGCGCGCCTAGAATTGTCCGAGTTCTCGAAATGGCAGTTTCTGTGCGCCGCGAATTGCGGCGCGCCGCGTCGCGCGTCGCTGCGCTCGGTGTCGCGATACACGTCGCTTTCAAATCCACTCCTTTGTGCCTCGAAACGTACTCCCCAAAAAAGAATCTCCGTAAGTGCCTTTGCTCTGACGACCTGCAAAAAAAGCTCAGGTCGTGGAACATCTCTGGCACGGTGCGTGCTTTATTGAGGGGGTGAGGAGCCTGAGAAGTGGAGCGGAGGGCAGTAAAAAATGGTGTGTCGGTGTTGAGATCGACACGCAGTCGGGCGTGCATTTTGATGGCATGCTCGGACATGAGCGAGGCCGACCAGGTCGGCCGACTGATGCAGGAACTGAATACGGGATGCCTGGTCACCTACCGGCGGACGCAGGACGTGATGAGTAACGCCCCGGCGGGCAAGGTGGCCTTGATTATTCTTGCTTCCGAAGATTCCCCTGCAGCGCTGGGACGGATGCTGAAGTGGTTGCGTCACCGCTGGCCTGATTCCCCGGTTACCGTAATCGGAAACCAGGGCGCAGGCGAGCACGAGATGGCGGCCCGGGCAGGTGGTGCATTCTACCTGACGCGTCCGGTGGCAACGCAGGATTGGACAGCGATATTGTCCCACGTGCTCGTGGGACAGATTGGGAGACCGTCGATGGAGGAGACCAATGAGGGCCCGGCTGGTGCTCAGTCGGGTTGGTCCTGACGGTTTGGTTGGTTGCACCGAGGAGCCTGTAGTACGGCTGGACGTTCATCCAGTCGCAAAGTGAGGAGCGATAAGCCTCACAAATGTTGAGGACTTTCAGCCACACGCGATCGTTGATAAGTGGAGTTGAGCGCCCACTTGGGTTCCCCCTCATGGGGAGCTGATCGTTTGAGAGTTCTCGATGCGTAGAGGTCTGAAGCGCCTGCTGCGAGGATTGTTGGAGTTGAGCGCCCAATGATCTTGAGTCCGGTTCCTCCTCCTCCGGACGTCGCAGAGTTTGGAGCCTCATTTGAACTGAGAGGGGACCTCTACCAAGGCGAAGGGCGACGACGAGGCCTTGAGCAAGCCAAGTCTCGCCCTCTTTTTTGCGCTTTGCGAAGGGTCCGTCATTGTGGCGGACCCTTCTTCATTTGTGTCCCGGACGAAACCACGGGCTGGACAGTCAGGCGCACGGGTCACGTTTACGCTGATCGTCGCCTTTTGCCGTTGACGTTCTTCGCCGCGAGGCCGACAATGACTTTCCGTCACCGAATCAGGAATTTACGATGCTGGATCAATTCAAAACGCAAGTGTGCCGCGTCAATCCGCGTCTCGTCGAAAAGGGGTTGGCGGCATGACGGCGCTCAGCGTAAACGTGAACAAGATCGCGCTGCTGCGAAACGCCCGTGACATCGGGACTCCCTCCGTCACGCGCGCCGCGGGAATCTGCATGGATGCCGGCTGCGATGGAATTACCGTTCACCCGCGGCCGGACATGCGCCACATCCGCCCGTCGGACGTTTACGAGCTTGCGGAGATGCTTTCGGCGCCCCTCGAGTTCAACATCGAGGGAAATCCGTTCGCCGGACCTTCGGGCGATTATCCCGGCTTCATGGAGATCGTTCGACGGGTCCAGCCGGACCAGTGCACGCTCGTTCCGGACGATCCGGGGCAGCTTACCTCCGATCACGGATGGGACCTCACCGACGAGACGATCAAGCGCCTTGCGCCGCTCGTGGTGGAATTGAAGGGTCTTGGTATCCGCGTGAGCCTGTTCATGGACGCCGATCCGCGGCGAATGGCCGGCGCGGTCGATTGCGGCGCGGATCGTGTCGAGCTTTACACCGAGCCCTATGCGCGTGCGTTCGAGTGTGGCGAAACGTGCGAATCGCTGAAGAAATATGCCGCAACCGCACGGGCGGCGGGCGAACGGGGGCTTGGCGTCAATGCCGGGCACGACCTGAACCTGGAAAATCTCGGCGCGTTCTGTTCGTCGGTTCCCGGCGTCCAGGAGGTGTCTATCGGGCACGCTCTTATCGCCGAGGCGCTGGAAATGGGCCTGCGCGAGACCGTGAAAGCCTACGTCAACATACTCTCAGAAAACGAGGACAACCAATGAACCTTGAAGGATCCATGGTCGCAATGGTAACGCCGTTTTCCAACGGCGAAATCGATTTTAACGCGCTCGGTCGGCTGATCGAATTCCAGATCGACGGTGGAACGCAGGGCCTGGTCCCGTGCGGGACTACGGGCGAATCGCCTACGCTTTCCCACGACGAGCACGACGAGGTCGTCCGCTTCACCGTCCAGAAGGTAGCGGGGAGGGTTCCCGTCATCGCAGGGGCGGGGAGCAACAACACGGCCGAGTCGCTGCGACTGGCGCGACACGCCAAGGACGTAGGCGCTGACGCATGCCTCGTGGTGAACCCCTACTACAACAAGCCGCCGCAGCGCGGAATGTTCGAGCACGCCCGCTGCCTTGGCGATATCGGGCTTCCGATCGTGCTTTACAACATTCCCAGCCGGACCGGTATCGAGCTGGCCGCCGAGACGATCGCGCGCATGTACGAAGAAATCGAGATGGTCGTCGCCGTCAAGGAGGCGACCGGCAAGCTGGACCTCGCCAGCGCCATCGCGTCAAGCTGCGATATCACGATCCTCTCCGGGGACGATTCGCTGACGCTTCCGATCTGCTCGGTGGGCGGTGCGGGCGTTATCAGTGTGCTGGGGAACATTCTTCCGGGAGAGATCCGCACACTGTGCGACCTGATACTCGCCGGCGAGGCGGCAGAGGCGTGCACGCAGCACCTGAAGCTCTTCGAACTGTTCAAGGGCATGTTCGTGGAGACCAACCCGATCCCCATCAAGGCGGCGATGTCGATGACGGGTATGATCGAAAACGAGCTGCGACTGCCCTTGACGCCCCTGGCGGAGGAATACCGCGCCCCGCTGGCGGACGCGCTGCGACAGTTCGGCCTGGACGCGAAGGCATAACCACGGGGGCAAATTAGTAACGAAATATTTATCCGATTAGGATAAGATATTGGCAGTCGCGGTCGAAGAAAGGACCGCAGAGAGCGTGCTACTGGTGAAGACGGTATGATGGTCAAAGGCGAACTGAAATCTTTGCGTATCACGTTGGAGGCCACCGATACCGGTGTGCTTGGATACGTGTATCTGCACGAAATCGCACCGGGACAATCAGACCACACAATCGAAGTGTTCCCATCCGTCGTGGCGGATTATTCAGCCGACGACGAGTTGCTGGGTGTCGAATTTCTGAACGCCGAGATAGCCGACAGCACGATCATGCACCAATTGGCGGAACAACTTGACGCTCCCGAACTGGCGGGGATCAACCTGGCTGAGATATGCCAAAATCGCGCCTGAGAGCCATTTTCGTATTCCTGCTATCATGCCCCGTTACATTCAAGAAACAGAAACGGGAGGTTGTGAATGATCATCGCCGACCTGAAAGAAATCCAAGGGCGAACGTATCCGGCAAGGCGCCGAACGCAGTGCATCGTCGGGAAGGGCGCTCCGATCGAAACGGAAAATTTCTGCATGGGGTTGGTCACGCTGGAACCGAACGGCGGACAGGTGCCCTGGCACGATCAGCAGTCCGAGGAGGTCTACTTCGTTCTCTCCGGGACGGGCGAGATGTGCCTGGGAGCTGAGCTTCGGGAAATCCACAGCGGCCAGGCGGTGTTCATCCCGCCCGGCGAGTTCCACCAGATCACGAATATCGGCGACGAACCGCTTGAGATGATTTACTGCTACGGACCGGCTGGGGACGTCGCCCACTGGAGACAGGAGCTTGACGGAACGCTGCCCCGCGCCGGCGAGGACGCCCCGCCGCTTCCCGAAGGCGCCCGGCGGCAATGCACAGACAAGCCCCTTTAAGTAAATTCGAGGCACGAAGCACGAAATCCGAAACAAACTGCAAATTCGAATGAAGCAAAGATAAAAAAACACCAGGCAGACCGGTGCATTCGTTTCGAATTTCGAGATTCGGATTTTTCGTCAAGCATACCCGCTCAAACATTGTTGCAGGTTACTTAGACAGGACACGAAAAACGGGATCGAAATGACACACAAGATCGGAATCATAATGAACGGCGTCACGGGGCGCATGGGGACCAACCAGCATCTCATGCGCTCGATCGTGGAGATCATCAAACAGGGCGGGGTCACGCTGGAAAGCGGAGAGACTATCCTGCCGGACCCGATCCTTCTCGGGCGCAATGCGGAGAAGCTCAAGAAGCTTTCCGAGATGTCCGGCGTAGAGAAATGGACCACCAGCGTGGATGAGGCGCTGTCCGATCCGGATAACGTCATCTATTTCGATTCGCAGACCACCGAGCGCCGCGTCGAGGCGGTCCGCAGGGCGATCGAAGCCGGCAAGCACATTTACTGCGAGAAGCCCACGGCCACCAACGCCGCCGACGCGCTCGAATTGCACGAGCTGGCCGTGAAAGCCGGCGTCAAAAACGGAGTGGTGCAGGACAAGCTCTGGCTTCCCGGAATGTTGAAGCTCCAGAAACTCCGCGACGAAGGGTTCTTCGGGAAAATACTCTCCGTGCGGGGCGAGTTCGGCTACTGGGTGTTCGAGGGCGACCGCAATACCCCGCAGAGGCCCAGCTGGAACTATCGGGCACAAGACGGAGGAGGGATTATCTTCGACATGTTCTGCCACTGGCGATACGTGCTGGACAACCTGTTCGGCCAGGTCAGGAACATGCTGGTGCTCGGCGCGACGCACGTCGATAAGCGATGGGACGAAAGCGGAAGGGAGTACAAGTGTACCGCCGACGACGCCGCCTACGCGATATTCGAGCTGGTGGACGACATAATCGCCCAGTTCAACTCGTCGTGGTGCGTCCGCGTTCGACGGGACGACCTGCTGACGATACAGGTGGACGGTACGGAAGGTTCAGCCGTCGCAGGACTGCGAAACTGCGTCGCGCAGTCTTACGACGAGACTCCGCGGGCAATCTGGAATCCGGACGTGGATCGGCCCATCGATTTCTACGAGGGATGGAAACCCGTGGACGCCGAGGCGAGCTATGATAACGCTTTCAAGGTGCAATGGGAGATGTTCCTGCGTCACGTCGCCGCGGACGAGCCGTTCCGTTGGGGACTTCTGGAAGGCGCCAAGGGCGTTCAACTGGCGGAGCTTGCGATGGAATCGTGGCGGCGGCGTTCGTGGACGTCGGTGCCGGAACTCGCCTGAGCGGCCGGGGGAAACTCAACCGCATGCGCCGCGGTAGATTCGCGCGACGTCCGAAACCATCCGGCTGGCCTGGTAGTACTCTCGCAGGTACGACAGCGCGCTTTCTGCGAGCGAACGGGCGGCGTCGGTGTCGTCCAGCAGCGCTGCGAGTTTCATCGTCAGGCCCGACGCGTCGCGCAGGGAAAAACTCATCGCCGTTCGACCGTCCACGAGAAAATCCGACGCCTCGGAACCCGACGTGAGCACCGGGACGCCGGCCGAGACCGCCAGCAGCGACTCGGTATCCAACGAGTGCGAAGAATGGACCGCTATATAGATATCGGCGGCTTTGAAGATTCCAGGCAATCGTGAAACCGGACGCGCGTCGGCGAAGGTCAGCACCTCACGCAGGGAGAGTTCCTCGACGCGCTTGCGAAGGCGGCGCTGTATCCTTCCTCCACCGATGATAAAGAACGCGCAATCGTAGTTGCGCAAGTGCAACTCGGCGAAACATTCCAGCAGTACCGACAGGTCCCGGAATCTCTCCATCGACCCGCCGGCTACGATCGCCGTGGTGCGTCCGTCCTCGGTGAAACACGTCGCGTGGGGCATCTGGTATACGCCCGGCCGGACAAGGTGGATTTTCTCCGGCGATGCGGTGCGATGCCTCAGGAGGTTTCGCTGGATAGGTTCGGACGCCGCCAGCACACCCGCGCAGCGATCACGCAACGTACCGAGCCTGCGATGGTCCCAAAGCGAATAGCTGCTGACCGCGTACGGCACGCCAAGTCGCCTCGCCAGACGCCGGGCATACTTCAGGGAATCCCCGTCGAGGGCATGCACGAGCGAGGGCTTGTCCGCCCGCAATTTCTCGGATACCCCGGCTATGCATCCGTCACCGATACGCCACCACCGTAACGGAAGGTAGCGATGGATCTTCATCGGAGGGCTGGGAAGGCAGGAAGCGTCCGCGCCGTCTGGACAAACTCCGATCACGTCGATCAGTTCGTCCATAAGTCCGATCGAGAGCGGCTCGATGATCCTGCTCAGCCGTTCGAGCGTGCCTTCTGCTGCCACCCACGCCACGCGCAGCGGCGTCTGTTCGCTGTCGCGGCCCGGCCGCTCGTCGTCACTCTTTTCGGTAAGGGAGCTCACGACGATATTCTACCGCCAAAAGTCCGGAAAATGCATGGGAAGATCACTACGAAGAATCAGACGCTCGTAGGTTCGCCGTCGGCAGAGGACTTGCCTGACTGATCGGCTGCGATAGACGCCTGGAACACCTGCCAGTCTTCCAGTGTCATGAGACATTCGCGGGCCTGGGACCCCTTGTACTCGCCGAGGATGCCCGCGTCGGCCATCTGGTCGATGATGCGACTGGAGCGGCTGTATCCGATCTGAAGGCGACGCTGGAGCAGCGAGACGCTTCCGCGCTTGGTCTGAAGGACGATCTCGACGGCCTTCTCGAACAGCTCGTCTTTCTCGCCGCTGCCCACACCTGCCGGTTGCGACTGCAGGCGCACCAGCTCCGCGTTATATTGAGGGTCCATCGACTTGCGGAGTTCCTTCACGATGTTGCGGATCTCCGTATCATCCACGAAGGTTCCCTGCGCCCGAATCAGGTTGCTCGTACCGGGCTGGAGGAACAGCATGTCGCCCTGCCCCAGGAGAACGTCCGCGCCGTTCTGGTCGAGGACGATCCGGCTTTCCTGACGCGACGCCACGCGGAAGCTTATCCGGCAGGGCATGTTGGACTTGATAAGGCCGGTCACCACGTTAACCGAAGGACGCTGGGTCGCGAGGACCATGTGGATACCCACCGCGCGGGCCTTCTGCGCGATGCGGATTATGTGCGATTCCACTTCCTTTCCGGAAGTCATCATCAGGTCGGCGAGTTCGTCGATGATGATCACGTAGTGCGGAAGGTGCGTGGTAATACCGACCTGTTCGTCCTCGGACTCGATTCCCAGTCGTTCGTAAATTTTCTCCGCCCCGAGTGCGTTGAAGCTCGCGAGGTTCTTCACGCCCGCTTCCTTCAGCAGGTCGTAGCGCTCGTCCATTTTCTGGGCGGCCCATTCGAGAATTTCCTCCGCCTTGCGCATGTCGTTTACGATGGGACAAAGCAGGTGCGGAATATTCTCGAAGGCGGCCATCTCGACCATCTTCGGGTCCACGAGGATAAGGCGCACGTCCTCGGGTTTCCGCAGCAGGAGCATCGACATGATGATCGAGTTTATGCAGACGCTCTTTCCGGAACCCGTGGTCCCGGCGATGAGCATGTGCGGCATCCCCGCAAGGTCCGCGACGATCGGGTTGCCTCCGGCGTCCTTGCCGAAGTAAAGCGGTATGTGCATTTTCGTTTCCGCATCCGGGGCGAGATTCATCAGTTCCTTGATCCGGACGATCTCCTTCTCCAGGTTCGGAACCTCGATACCGACGGTATCCTTTCCGAATCTCGGAGGAACGATTCGCACGCCGGAGACGGCCAGGGACCTGGCGATATCGGTCGCCAGGCCCGCTATCTGCGCGGTCTTTACGCCCGGAGCGAGCGATACCTCGAAAAGCGTAATCACCGGACCGGTCATGTACCCGACCACTTCCGCCTGGACGCCGAAATCGCTGAGCGTCTGCTGGAGGATCAGTTTCTTGCGTGCGGCGTGCACCTCCTGCGATTCCAGGTACCCGCCCGACGGCTCTTCCAGCAGGTCCGCGGAGGGAAGCGCGTAATCTTTCCCGTTGACATCCGGCGATTTTCTCTTTGCGTTCGAACGGTCGGACTTCGAAAGTTTCCCAGGCCTGTCGGGTTGCACGAAGTGCGGGCGCACTGTCGGGCGGGGACTGAGAGTGGCGCTCGTCGCGGCAACTATCGCGGGCGGTACTGCCGCCGCTACGCGAGGAACGGACGTAACGCCCGCCGTTTCGCTTGCCGCCGACCCGCTGCCGGGAAGCCTCGCCCGGATAGCGCCCAGGACAGTCGGAATCTGTCGCCGCTGCCGCCAGACCTTTCTGCCCAGGCCCGGCAGTCGCAGCACGAGATTGTCCGCTGCGAACATCAAGCCGATACAGAACGACACGACAAGTATGATCCACGCGCCTATATCGCCGAAACGCGAAAGCAGGAACCGTCCAAGCCCTATCCCGAGAATCCCGCTCGATCCGTTCAGCAGGTCGCCGTTGATCGACGGGTCGCGCAGGAATACAGCGGCGCTTGTTGCGGAGATTATCAAAGCCAGCCCGACAATTCGCCACGGAAGGTCGGTAATCCTTCCACCCAGCATCAGCAGCGCGGCGAAAATCGACGCGAACAGCAGCCCCATGTACGCTCCGGCGCCTACCCAGTACCGCAGGTAGTACGCCAGGTGCGCGCCTACCGCCCCAGCGGCGTTGTCCACCGGGTTTTTCGGGGGGTACACCAGGAGCGACGGAGGATCGGTCGGCGAGTACGTCAGCAGGCTCATCCACGACAGGACCACTACGCCGCTGAGAAGCAGCACGAAAAAATACCGTCGGAAGCGCCGGCTGTCTTTTCCGACGCCGGGTGTCTCCTGTCGTCTGATTGCTTCTTTCGTTCTGGCCATTTCGCCGTTTTCAGCTTTCAGTTTTCAGCTTTGTCTTTTCACACGCCCGTATGTCCGAACCCGCCGTCGCCGCGAGTGGTCTCGTCCAGGCGATCGACCTGGACGACATCCGCCCGCGTAACCGGCGCAATTACCATTTGCGCGATCCGCATACCACGCCGGACCGTGAACGGCTGCGATCCGACGTTACCGAGTATCACGCACACTTCGCCGCGGTAATCCGAGTCGATCGTTCCCGGCGAGTTCGCCAGCGTCAGCCCGTGCTTCAGCGCCAGACCGCTTCGCGGGCGCATCTGCGCTTCGTATCCTTTCGGCACGGCAACGTAAAAGCCGCACGGAACGAGCCTGATCTCGCCCGGCGCTACCGACACGTCGTGCTCACAGGCGGCGCAGACATCCATGCCCGATGCACACTCGGACATGTACTGCGGCAGCGGAACGTCGGCACAGCTGTCTTTTCGGCGTATTTGTATTCTTATCGGACCGTCCATTCGATTGACTCCAAGGGAAATCGACCGGTCGGCGTTCGAGGATTACGACCGATCCGCCGGGCCTGCCACCAGTCGAACGATCTCCGTCGCCAGTTCGGTTTTTGGTCTTCGTGACCACGCAAGGACGACTCCCCCAGCCGAGAGGATACACGCCTGGGAAGTCTCGGCGGACATCGCTGCGGACGTGTTCAGCACAATGAAATCAGCCCCCTTGCGGGCCAGCTTGTCACAGGCTCGCGTTTCGATCTCGTCGTCCGAACCGTCCTCGACGGCGAAGGCGACTATTATCTGTCCGGGCCTCTTACGCTCTCGCAGACCGGCCAGAAGATCCTCCGTCGGGATCAGCTTCAGCGTGATCGGTCCAGCCGAGCGATTCAACTTGGCGGGTAGCACATCGACCGCTCGGAAGTCCCCCACCGCGGCGGCCATTATCAGCGCGTCGCACGAGTCGAAATGTTTTTCCAGGAGTTCGCGAAGGTCATCCACACTCGTGAAGCGTTGCAGGTCGCACCCTGCCGGCGGCTCGGTTGAACAAGGCCCCATAAGGAGCGTCACCTCATGACCGGCTGCTAGAGCGGCAGAGGCGACGGCGCAGCCCATCTTCCCGCTGGATGCGTTGGAGATGAAACGCACCGTGTCGATGTATTCCCGCGTAGGGCCTGCTGTGATGAGAACTCGCATGGTTAATCCGCGTTTTTTACCACAAAGTTCACAAAGAACACGAAGTTCACGGAGAACTCTTATGACCACAGCCAAACGATACTTTCAGATCGAACACCCTATTTATTACGTTTAACTTTGTGAGCTTCGTGAGCTTTGTGGTTATGAATATACTATCTAAGCGTCCTTCGGCGGTTTTGCGAGCAGGATTTTTTTCGCCGCTTCGAGGATTTCTTCCGGTTCGGCCATTCTTCCTGCGCCCATCTCTCCGCAGGCAAGCCGCCCCTCGCCGGGACCGACGATATGCAAACCCCACTCACGCAGTTTCGCCATGTTCGCTTTTGTGGGCGGAGCATTGAACATTCTCGTGTTCATGGCCGGAGCTATCAGGATGCCGCACGCCTCGTGTGCCGACAGCGCCAGTGTGCTGACAAGATCGTCTGCGATACCCTGAGCTACCTTGGCGATGAAGTTCGCCGTCGCCGGCGCGACGATCACAAGGTCGGCGCGCTCCGTGAGCGAAAGGTGCTGCAAGTTGTAGTCCCGAGACGCAATCCAGAGAGACCTATAGACCTGCCTCGTTGAAAGAGTCTGGAAGGTAAGCGGCGCAACGAAGCGCGTCGCCGCCTCGGTCATCGCCACGGTAACGCCGCAACCTTCGCGGACAAGCCTGCTGGTGATCTCCGCCGCCTTGTAGCAGGCGATCCCGCCGGTTACGCACAACAGCACTTCATGCTCCGCAAGCGAACTGTCATGTTTTTCAGGCATACCGGTCGCCGACGTGAAAGGTCACTTGGCTAGTTCCTCCGGACTCGGAACGTCGGAGTTCTCGTAGTCGATGGCGATTTTATCTTCGAGGATTTCCCGGATCACCAGTTCCATGTCGGTCATGCCCTCCTCGCGATCCACCAGCGCGCGTTCGCCGTTCATTATCTGCACCAGGCGCTTCTGGATCAGCGCCGTCAGCTTGAACCTGCCACCGACCTTGTTGACGATATCCTCGCTCTTCAGTGCTTCAATCATTCGTTCCCACTCTCCTCGTTGACAATTCGGACTACCTTCCGGACAGCTTTTTCCAGGTCGTCGTTGACCACGCGATGATTATACACGCCGCTTCTGATTGCGGTGTCTATTTCTTCGGCCGCCTTTTCCAGACGCCTCTTGCGAGACTCTTGGTCTTCCGTCCCGCGACCGCAAAGGCGACGGGCGAGTTCCTCCTCGCTTGGAGGAAGGATCAGAACGAACGTGGCGCCCGGCATCTGTTTCGCCACCTGCAGGCCGCCTTGTACGTCGATCTCAAGGATCACGGTCTTCCCGTCCTGGATCGCTTTGCGAACCGGACCGGCGGGCGTTCCGTACATCTCGCCGAAGACCTCGGCCCATTCCAGCATTTCGCCGCGACGAACCATTTCCGCAAAGGTATCGCGGTCCACGAAGTAAAACGCCTCGCCTTCCCGTTCTCCGGGGCGCCGGCGGCGCGTCGTAACGGAAACGCTGAACGTAGCGCCGGTCCGCTCGAGCAGTTCACGAAGAATAGTGCCCTTGCCCGTTCCCGACGGACCGGAAATCACGATGAGTTTTCCGACGTTGCTCATTTTCAATCGTCAATGCAGGCCTTTCGCCTGTCATTCCGCGTTCTGAACCTGCTCCTTCAGGCGGTCGATGGCCGTTTTTATCTCCACCACCGCCCGCGTGATCTCACCGTCGTTCGCCTTCGAGCCGATCGTGTTCGCCTCGCGGAGCATCTCCTGGGCGATGAAGTCCAGCTTGCGCCCGGCGGGTCCATCGGCGCCTATCGCCTCGTCAAACTGCTCCAGGTGCCCCCTGAGACGCGAAATTTCCTCGGCGATATCGCATCGCTCGGCGAAGATCGCCACTTCACGCGCGAGGTTTTCCTCGTCGATCTTCACGTTGCCTACGTTGAGAAGTTCCTGCACCCTGTCGGATAGCCTCTGGTGGTAGTCCACGACGACTCGCGGCGCCGCGGCGATAACCGTAGAGAGGTTCTCCTCGATCACCGTCAGGTTTCCGCGGAGATCCTCGGTGAGCGCTTTTCCTTCCGTGCGGCGCATCTCCAGCAGCGAATCGATTGCACGCTCGATCAGGTCCAAAAGCACCTTCTGCGTCTTCTCGCAGAGGTCTTCGATCGGGGGCGGCTCGCAGACCTTCGGCAGTTGCAGCAGGCCCGCAAGGTCGATCCGCAACGTGGGGTTCGCCTCGACCTCCAGCTCGCGAAGCTGATCGACGTAACTCCGCAAGGCGACGTGATTCACCCTGTACGCAGCCAGGTCGTCCGGGAGCTTCATTCGCACGCTAAGCGTCACCGTTCCGCGATTGATCCGGCCGCGCACGAGACGCTCGACGGTCTGCTCGATCGCGTTAAAACCGTCCGGCAGACGAATGACGCTCTTGAAGTAGCGATTGTTGACGGACCGGACCTCGACGGCGTACTCGACGCCTTCGGCGAGATCGGTCGCGGCACCATACCCGGTCATGGAGTGCAGCATGGAGGAACTCCCGTTATGGCTGAACCGCCGGCCGGCTCGCGGAAAACGTCGCCGGTACGCTGGTCGGAATAGTGGTCGCGGAATCCTTCCGCGTGTACCGTGCGATAACGACGGGGCTTGGCTTCCACCCGGCGCGGTAGGCCCGGGCCTTGATCGTCGTTCCAGGCTCAACGCGAATACTGCCCTCGAACGCGGTGCTCTTATCGGTCGGATCGGAACCATCCAGCGTGTATCGGACGATAGCGCCCTTGACTGCACAGGTGCTCGTTACGTCCTTCGCCTCGTCGATCTCGCCAGGCGCGGGCAGAAAGATGGGCGCCGTCACCGTACCGGTCGGCTGTCGGTAGACTATCGTCGTACCGATCGCCAGAAGAAGGAACAGCGCCGTCAGCGTGATGGTAACCCACGTGAACACGTCGCCCGTGCGGGTTCCGAACGCCCCGCCGCCCCCCCCGCCGAACGCAGCGCCCAGGCCGCCACCGCGCCCCTTCTGAAGCAGTACGACGAGAATCAGAAGGATGCACGTAATGATGAACAAGGTTCCGACAAAGATATCCATCTTAATTGTCTCCGTGTCACCGCCAGGGGCGCATAGGGCCTCTGCTGCAATTCAAAGGTTTCACTTTCACATCCCGGCTTTGATAATCGACGCGAAGTCCTCTACCTTGAGGCTCGCCCCGCCGATCAGTCCACCGTCGATATCGTCTTTCGCGAACAGCTCGGCCGCGTTGTCGGGCTTCATCGATCCGCCGTACTGGATCCGCAGGCCGTCTGCGATCTGTCGGTCGTACATGTCCGCAAGAAGGCTGCGGATCATGGCGTGTACTTCCTGGGCCTGCTCGGGAGTGGCGGTTACGCCCGTCCCGATCGCCCAGACAGGTTCGTAGGCTATCGTCAGACGTTCGGGCAAACCTTTTTTGCCTTTTTCGCCTTTTTCGCTAAAACTCGACGGAACGCCTTCCATGCCGATCTTCACCTGCCTCGTTACAACGTCGTTGGTCTGTCCCGCCTGACGCTGCTCCAGCAGTTCTCCGACGCACAGGATAACGTCCAGCCCGGCGTCCAGCGCCTTGAGGACCTTCCGGTTAATCAACTCGTCCGTCTCGCCGAGGACGTGCCGCCGCTCGCTGTGACCGAGGATAACCAGATCGCACCCGACGTCCAGCAGCATATCCGTGGAAATTTCGCCCGTGTAGGCGCCGTTGGGTTCGTACCAGCAGTTCTGTCCGGCCAGCGATATATTGCTACCCTTGAGAACCTCGCCAACCGCACTGAGATACACAGACGGCGGCGCCACGGCTACGTCAATCTCCTCAACGCTTCCAATCGCCTCGACAAGCCCGCTCGCAAGAGAGGCCGCCGAATCACGATCCGTGTTCATTTTCCAGTTACCGCCGATGAATAGCTTCCGTGACATCTGATTCCTTTCAGGTCAGACTGCCGCGACGGCCTTGGGAAAACTCCCCAGGACGTGCAGATCGCCGCAATGGCCGCGACATTCTTCCATAGCTTTCTTGAAATTTTCGTCCTCGCAGTGCCCCACGGCGTCCACGAAGAAGTAATACTCCCAGTTACGCCGCTGAGACGGGCGCGTGTCTATATTCGTGAGGTTGATACCGTTGCGGGCGAGGATGTTCAGCACCTCGACCAGCGCGCCGGACTTGTGTGCGGTCGTGAATACCAGCGCGGTCTTGTCGTTTCCCGTGCGCTTCGCGGGCTGGCGCGAAATCGCGAAAAACCGCGTCTGGTTGTTCGGGTTGTCCTCGATATTGGCGAATAGCACCTGGAGTCCGTACAACTCCGCAGCCAGCGTGGAACCGATCGCGCCGAGTCCGTGCTCGCCGGCGGCCATCTCCGCAGCCTTGGCGGAACTCGCCACCGGAACGAGCTGCACCTCGTTGAGCATGGTCGAAAGCCACTTTCGACACTGCGCGAATACTTCCGGCTTGGACGCCACGACCCGCAACTCGTCGACCGAACACTTCGCCAGCAGGTTGTGGCGTATCTCCACGATCACCTCCGCGCAGATGTACACCTGCGCCTCGATGAACGCGTCCAGCGTATCGATCACACCGCCGCCGACGCTGTTTTCGATAGGCACCAGTCCAAGGTCGCAATGGCCTCGCGTGACCTCCTCGAAGACGGCCCGGATATCCGCGACCGGGTGATACTCCACCGACGCGCCGAACTTGCGCTGCGCCGCCAGGTGCGAAAAACTGCCCTCCGGCCCGAGGTATCCGATTCGCAGGGGCTTTTCCAACGCCAGCGAGCCGCTCATAAGCTCACGATGAATCGCCTGGAGCGTTTTGTTCGGCAGCGGCCCGTCGTTAAGCTCGATCACACGCTGGAGAACCGCCTGCTCACGATCCGGAGCGTAAATGCTCGTGCCGTCGATCAGCTTGGCCTTGCCCACGTCCACGACGACCTTTGCACGTTCGTTCAGCAGAGTGACGAGCTTCTCGTCAAGCTCGTTGATCCTGACGCGAAGCGCCTGGAGCTTCGGAGAGGTTTTGGGGTCGGCTTCGGCTTCGTTTTTATTTTTGTTTTTGTTTTCCCGGTTCGTCATACGCTTGTCCCAGCAAGGGCGGGCGCAGGGATTCTCCACCCGTAGTGGAATCGAATCTTTTACACGCCCCGCCGCCCCCGGTCAAGCGGTTTTTGGACGAGAACTGGATGCTGCCGGGGCAGAATCACATCAAACTCGTCGGATCGACGTCGGCGAGAATCTCGGCTGGGATTCCCCTGGAAAGCTCCTCCATTCGCGGAGCGAGGAACTGCTGCACGAGTCCGCCGCGGCTGGTCCTCAGACGCACCTCGTGACGGAACTGTCCGCGAAGGCGGATCACCCCCGCCGGCTGGGGTCCGATAATCACGGCCAGTCCGTCAGGAAGCATTTCCCGAAGGCGTTTGGCAAGAGCGGCTGCGCCATTCTCAGCCCGCTGCTGGTCGGCGTGGCGGACCACGAAACGCACCAGCCGAGTGAACGGTGGAAGATGGATTTCTTTGCGAAGCGGCATTTCGTAAGCGGCGAAGCCGTCGTAATCGTGCCGGCTGGCGAATTGAATCGCGGGGTCTTTCTCGTGGATAGTCTGCACGATCACCTCGCCGGGGATATCCGCACGTCCAGCCCGTCCGGCGACCTGGACGATCAGCTGGAACGTCCGCTCGGAGGATCGGAAGTCCGGAATCGCCAGCGACGTGTCGGCTGAGACTATGCCCACCAGCGAGACGCGCGGGAAGTCCAGACCCTTGCCCACCATCTGCGTGCCGAGAAGGATATCCACCTTGCCCTCGCCGAAATCGCCCAGCACCCGGTGGAACTGTTTCGTCGATGTCATCGTGTCGCTGTCCATCCGCGCAACGATAGCGCCGGGGAACTTCCGCGACAGCTCGTTTTCGATCCGCTGTATGCCGAACCCGAACAGTACGAGCTTGCCTCCGGTCACGGGGCATCGCTCCGGCAGCGTTTCCGTGCGGTCGCAGTGGTGGCACATCGCAAGGGCAGTCGCCTGGTGGTACACCATCGGGCGAGAGCACTCCGGGCACATCATCACCCATTTGCTCGACGGGCTGAAAACGTAGCTGGCGTACCCGCGACGATTCATCAACAGGATAACCTGCTCGTTGCGATCGAGCGTGGAGGCTATCCGGTTCGTCAAAGTTTTGCCGATCAGCTCGATCCTGTGCTCGGCGGAGGTAAGCTCCTTGCGCAGGTCCACAATCGTCAGCCGGGGCATCGGCAGGTTCCGCACCCGGTGCGGAAGGCGGATAAGTTCGTACCTTCCCTGCCCCGCGTTGCGGAACGACTCCAACGACGGCGTCGCCGATCCGAGAACGATCGGAACGCCCTCGATCTGCGCCCGCTTTACCGCAACGTCGCGCCCGTGATATCGCGGCGCGGTGTCCTGCTTGTAGGACGATTCATGCTCCTCGTCGACGACGATAAGCCCTAGCTTTCGCGCCGGGGCGAACACCGCGCTGCGCGGGCCTACGACGACGGCTGCGTGCCCGTCGCGGATCTGCTCGTAGTGGAACGACCTCTGCGCGTCGGTAAGTCCACTGTGCAGGACCGCCACTCGCGGCAGGCGTTTGAGCAGCCGTTCGAGCGTCTGGGTCGCAAGGGCGATTTCCGGAACGAGCAGTATCGCCTGCCTGCCCGCGGCGATCACCTCGCGAATCACACGAACGTACACTTCCGTCTTTCCGCTTCCGGTCACGCCGTGCAACAGCGTCGCGCTGAAACCCGCGCCGAGTTTTTCCTTCAGCTTCGCCATTGCGGACAACTGGTCGGCGTTCAGTTCGAACGGATCGGCGGCCGTCTCGTCGGACAGTTCCGCAAGGCGGACCGGTCGGGAGTCCATGCGGATCAACCCGCGTCCGGCAAGGCGCTTTACGCTGTCGCGCGACGCGCCGCTGTGTCGCAGGAGATCGCCGAGTGGAAGTTCCTCGACGCCCTGCCTGCGTGCTTCGAAAAGTTCGTCGAGAACCCGCTTCTGCCGGGCGCCCAGCGACGAGGGCCAGTCCCCGCGCGAGCCTTCCATACGGACCACGGTTTCACTCCGCGACCTGTGCCGACCGACGGCTGACGGTATCATCGCCGCCAGCGTCATGCCGGGCGGGGTGAGGTAGTATTGGCTGATCCACTGTCCAAGTTTCAGGAGCGGCTCGTCGAGCTGCGGCTGGGCGTCGAGCACTTCCAGGACGCTCTTGAGTTTGCGGTCGCCGGCGCGGCGAAGCGTATCAGTAACGAACCCCAGCAGCTTTCGACCGCCCCGTCCAAACGGCACGTACACCCGCTGGCCGAGCGCAGGGGCATCGAGGGCGTCCGGCCAGATATAATCGAACGAACGCCACACGTTGGTGTTGACGACCACGCCGACGACGTGAGCGTCGGCGTCGGATACAACCGTATCGGAAGGTTCCTCGAAGAGCTTTTCCGTGAAAGCCATGGACGCATGGTATCTCGCCGGCGCCCTCGATGACAAGTAGGTGGCGCAGGTCGATGCGAGGTTGCTATTCGCCGGGCATACGGATAGTCTGTGGCGATTCATCGTTACCCCGAATGGAGACTTACGAGATGAGCGACGCCGCCCGGACACCCGCCGCACCGAACGGAGGTGCGAGCGACGAGGAAACGATCGCCGGCAGAAGGATCCTCGTTGTCGACGACAACCCTCAGAACCTTGAATTGCTGGTGGCTAACCTGGACTCGCTGCCGTGCGAGGTAATCACGGCTACCGATGGCGTGGAGGCGCTCGAGAAGGTCGCCGGCGAAAAACCCGACCTGATCCTGCTGGATATAATGATGCCGCGAATGAGCGGATTCGAGGTCTGCCGCAAGCTCAAGAGCGATCCCCAGACGCGCGACATTCCGGTTATCGTGGTGACTGCACTGAATGAACTGGGCGATATCGAACGCGGCGTGGACTGCGGAACGGACGATTTTATCTTCAAGCCGATCAACCGCCTGGAGCTTCTCACGCGGGTAAGAACAATGCTGCGACTGGCCCACGTTACCGACGAGCGGGACCGGGCGCTGGCGTACATCAGCGCGATGGAGCGGCGCGGGGTTGATTCGGGGAACGATCAGTAACAGGCCGCAGGAACGCTCACTGGAGAGATGGTATGACACGCTATGTTCTGCTCATATTCGCAGCCGCCGTTATCGTCTGCGGGTGCGCCCCGCGCGATGTCCGGACCGACGCCCAAGGCGCCGCGTGGCGCCCCGCTTTCGCCAAACGGTCGAAGCGGCTTGCGGCGGATACCGGCAGCGGAGCGGTTGCTCCTTCGCGCGGAGACGTTGTAGTTTCGCACCTCGATAACGGATTGACGGTGATCGTCAAGCCGACGCGCACCGCGCCGGTTGTCTGCGTGCGCGCATACGTGCGGGCCGGCGCGATGCTCGAAAAGGAATGGCTGGGATGCGGCCTGAGCCACCTGAGCGAACATCTCGTCGCCAGGGAATCCATTCACCGGATGCCAGGTGGCGGCGCGTCGCAGACCGCCCGGGACAAGCGAGCCGGGTCGCTCGATATCGGCGGGCAAGCCAACGCGTACACCACGATGGACCACACCTGCTACTACATCGCCGCCGCTTCGGAGAAGACGATGCAGTGCGTGGACCTGATCGCCGGCCAGATGATCAGGCCGGAAATTACGCAGGCGGATTTCGATCGCGAACACGGCGTGGTCCAGCGAGAGCTGGAGATGCGCAAGGACGATCCAAACAGGCAGATGTGGTATGAACACATGGCGAATTCTTTCGGAACTCACCCGGCTGCGGTTCCGACGATCGGATTCCTCGAACCGTTGAAAGCCGTCACGCGAGACGACGTGTTGAAGTATGTCCGGCGGATGTACGTTCCGCAGAACATGATTTTCGTAGTCGTGGGCGACGTGGACGCCGAAGCTGTAATAAAGCGCGTCAAGCGGCGTTTCGGCGATTTACCAAGGGGACGCACGCCGGATTTGTCGCTTCCACCGGTGCCGACGATTACGGGCTTGCGCCTCCGAACGGTGACCAACAAAAATATCCGCGACGTCATGGAGCGAATCAGCTTCCAGACCATTCCGCTGGTCCACGAAGACCTTTACGCCCTGGACGTATTGAGCTACATCCTTTCCCGCGGCCGGTCCAGCAGGCTTGTCCGCAAACTCCAGTTTGAAAAGAGCCTCGTCACGAATATTTCTACCGGTTCATGGACGCCGGCATGGGGAAAAGGCCTTTTCACCGTGTCGTTCCGCGCCGAGGTGGGCAAGTTCAAGCTCGCCGAAAAAGCTGCGCTCGCGGAGCTTCGCGCCGTCGTCTCCGGCGGCGTAACGTCGGAAGAACTCGCCAAGGCAAAGCGCCAGAAGCTCGCGGACCTGGTGCGCGGGCGCCAGACGGCTGAGTCTCTCTCGGCGCAGCTCGCGACGGACTATCTCTCGACGGGCGACGTGGATTTCTCTCGCAATTACACCAATAGAATCCAGCGGGTCACGGCTGGGGATGTCCTGGCGGTCGCAAAGAAATATTTCACGTTCGATCGCATGGTAATCACGCGAATGGTGCCCGAATCGCTCGAAGCCCAGACCACGATCGGGGCGCGGAAAACCGACGATTCGACGGCGACGGTTTTCACACTTCCCAACGGTCTGAGGGTCGTGATGCGCCCGAGCAGATCGGCTGGACTCGTCGCGATGACGTTCATGACAAAAGGCGGGCTCCTGGCTGAGAACGAAAAGACCAACGGGATCGGGTCGCTGATGATGTCCCTCACCACGCGCGGCGCCGGCGAACGAAGCGGAAACGCCATCGCGTCGTTCTTCGACGAGGCGGGCGGAGGAATATCCGGCCGGTGCGGAAACAACACGTTCTACTGGCGGGCGTCGGTGCCGGCAGACAGGTTTGACGGTGCGTTGGATATTTTTGCGGACGTCGTGCAGAAGCCGACGCTGGACGGCGACCAACTAGACAAGCTCCGCCCGCTCGCCATCTCGGCGATCAAGCAGGTCGACGAGCGATGGACTTCGCAGCTCTTCAAATTCTTCCACCGGCGGTTCTTCACGGGATCGCCGTATCGCCTGCACTCCGGCGGAACGGCGGACATCGTCGAGAGCGTCACCGCCGCGCAGATACGGGAATATCACGCACGCATGATCCGCGCGAATGGAAGCGTGCTGACAATTTACGGCGACTTCGACGTAGCGGCGGCTAAAGAACGTGTCAAAAAGCTGTTCGCGTCTCTGCCTTCCGGCAAGTTCGATCCGCCCTCCGTCGCCGCAAGAAAAGTCGACGCCGCCGGCGAGCTGTACGTCCTTGAGACCACAAACGCGCAGGCGGGCATTATCGTCGCTTCCAGCGGAATGAAGGTGACGAACGTTCCGGATCGCCTGGCGATTAACGTTCTGGACACGATCATCAGCGGCTATCGACTGCCTTCGGGCTGGTTGCACTCCGAATTGAGAGGCAAGCAGCTCGTCTACGTCGTACACGCGTTCAACTGGACGGGGTTGCTTCCCGGGGCGTTTGTGACCTACGCCGGCTGTCAGCCCGACAAGGCGCCGCAGGTCGTGGATATTATCAGGAAGAACCTGAGAAAAGCCTCTCGTTACAAACCCACGCAGAAGGAAATAGATCGCGCCGTCAACATCATCCTGACGGCCGATGCGCTCGGTTCGCAGACCATGCCCTCGCAATCGATGAGTGCGGCGACGGATGAATTGTACGGGCTTGGGTACGACTTCCGGGAAAAGTCTCGCCGGATGTACCGCAAGGTCACGCCGGAGGACGTTGCCCGCGTAGCGAAAAAATATCTCGGCGGCGGCTACGTGGTGATCGTAACAACGCCGAAGCCTGACTTGTTCAAGACGATTGCGCCGGATAAAAACGACGTAAAATGACGGAGATTATTGTGGCTGATGAAAAAATGGATGACCTGCTGGGCATGTCGGTTCGCGATTTCGCAGCCGCCACGGCTGGGAAAACCCCAACGCCGGGCGGTGGGAGCGTCGCCGGCGTGGTTGCGGCGCTCGGCGTGGCGCTGGGGGAAATGTCGCTGAATTTCACGCGCGGGAAAAAGAAGTTCGCCGAACACGAGGAATATTACTCCGCCCTCGGTAAACGACTCGCGCGGGCAAGGGGCATGTTCGAAGACCTCCTCGCCGACGACGTAATCGCATACAAGCTCTACCAGGCTGCGATGAAACAGCAAGACTCTCCCGAAAAGGACCAGGCCGTGCAACTCGCCACCGCCGCGGCGATAAACGTTCCGCGCGAGATGATGAAGCTCGCCCTGGCGATGCTGGTGGACTTCAAGACCTTTGCGGAGAAGGTAAACCCCTGGCTGGTTACGGACCTGATGGCGGCTGGGGTGCTGGCGGCGGCGGCGGTGAGGCTGAGCGATTATAATGTCCGCGTCAACGTGCCGAACCTGTCGGACAAGTCCGACGCCGAGGAAGTAAAATCGTCCTCCGCAGCGGACCTCGTAAAAGCGGACGAACTTCTCGCGGAAATCGAAGATCTGGGATCAGCGTATCTGACCTGAAACTCCGGGTAAGGCAGGGTTTGTTAAAGTGCCTAAAGACTACAATATATCCAAGACTTCCGAGCGGTGCCGTTTGTGCGGCGCGAACCTCCAGCCCGGACAGCAGCTCGTCGCTACCGTCCAGGAAAACGACGATCAGTTCGAGCGCATGGACTACTGCCCCGACTGCTGGGAAAAACGTCAGTCCGAACGCGGCGAAGAAGGCGTCTTCGGAGTGTGGCGAACGCGAGTTCCGAACCCGGAAGAAAAAAAGAAACTCTTCGTCGACGACGATCTGTTGATCAATTTTTTCGAGCGTCTGGAAGGCGCAGAAGAACCGGCGAAGGTGAACTTCCGGTTCGTCCTGGCGCTTATCCTTATGCGAAAGAAGCTGCTGATCTACGACAAGTCCGTCAAAGGCGAAGATGGCAACGAGACCTGGCGGATGCATTTCAAAGGCTCCCAGCAGAGATGCGAGGTGATCGACCCGCACATGGACGAAGAAAAAATCGCACAGGTCAGCGGCAGCCTCGGCGACATACTGGAGGGACAACTGTGAAACGCGCAGCGGCGATATTCCCGGTGCTGTTCGCGATGGGTCTGGCGGGATGCCAACAGTGCCCCCCCGCGGCAGTGTCTATCCAGCGCCTCGTCGGCGAATACAACGCCAACGCTGCGGCGGTCCCCCGGCTGTGGGCGATGGCGAGGATTCGCGTAACGCTTATCGACCCTGGCTCGGGACTGCCGTTCACCTGGGATACCGGCGACGCCACGAGCGTCCTGCTACTGTCCAAAGGACCGAAAAAACTCGGCCCGCATGACTTCGTGCTCATCGGTCGCGAGCTTGGCGCCGACCTGTTCCGCCTGGGAAGCGACGCCGAGTCGGGCGTCTATTACATGTGGTACAAGTTCGGCGACGAAGCCGGGGCGTGGTGGGGACGCCATGAATTTGCCGGAGCGCCTGGCGTGACGCTCCTGCCGATGGACCCCAACCAGCTCCTTGCGGTGCTGGGCGTCTGCGAGCTGCCGGAGCAACTCGACCGCCTGCCCGCCGTGGCGATGCGGATGAACACCGAAGGCGGCAAATGCGCCTACGTAGTCTCGTACATCGACCGACAGAGCGTATCGGGGAGAATACTCTTCAAACGGCAGGTGTACTTCGAATGGGACAAAAAACGGCCGAGGCGTCCGTTCCGGATCGATTTCCTCGATGCGGCGGGCATGCGCGTCGTGACGGCGGAACTCAAGGATTATCGCCCCATCGACCTTACGGACGGTGGGCCAGCATCCAAAAAACCGACTTCGGGGCAGGCGATGATGCCGACCGACATACGACTTACCAGGATCGATCCGAAAACGCATCGGGAAACGTCGAGCGTTCACATATGGCTGTCGCGAATGACCACCGAAGACAAGTGGGACCGCGACGCCGTGAAGCTCAACCCGCCTGCGAACGTCAAGATGATACAGGTAGACCGCAACGTGAAGGCAGGGAAATAACGCCAATGCATCCTGACCGACGTATTCAAATCATCGCAGCCATGCTGATCGTCGGCGCGGCGTCCATGGCTACCGCGACGGACGAGTTTATCTTCGCGGGCGGGGAAAAGAGTATCTGGATCGGCCGATTCGACCGCGAGAGCAAGACGTTCCAGATCGTCGCTCGATCACTCGGCGAGGGCAAGTGGGAATGGATCGACAAGGACCTCCCGTCCGTACCGCTGCTGGCGGTCGCCGTCGCCGATCGTCTGCATCTGCTTGCCGAATCGAACCAGCATTATTTTTATCGGCTCGGCGACAAACCGAAACGCCTGCCGTGGGAAAAATTTCCTGCCGCCCCGATGGCGCTTTGCGAAGGGACGCCGGGATTCAACGGTTCGTCCTCGCCGACACTGTTGAGCGTTTCGTCAGTAGATGCCGCCCTCGGCAGCACTCGTCCGGAAAGCGGCGCAGCGGCGATCGTGGCGAGTTCCAGACCCGCCAGGCGGGTTGGCCTTATCGTGCATCAGCTCGTCGGATACGAGTGGAAACCTCTCGGCGCACCTTCGCCGCAAGTGTCGCTCGAGGCGAAAGGGCAAGTGCTCCTGGCCGTGCTCGACGGCGTAGTCTACGTGTTGATTCAACAGGCGGACGGGCCGGTCAAGGAACTGCTCGCGCTGCGCGGCGAGAAATGGACGCGAATCGACCTGCCATCGGAGATATCGCTGCGGCGAGCGATTACGATAGCTCCGCTCAAGGGCAAGTTGCTGATGCTTCTGGCGGATGTATCTCCCTCCACCCAGCCGAGCCGGACGGCAAGTGCGAACGTAAGTGTCGCCGAGTTCGACCCGCAGGACGGACGAATCACGGTCCGCCGGGTAACACTCGACGGAAAGCCCGTCGACGCGTGGTCGCGGGGGCAGACGCCTCTGGCGACACGCTTCGGCGATGGGATCGCGCTGCTCTGGCGCGACGGTGACGACGATAAAAAACTCCAGTTCGCCACCTGCGACGCTACGGGCAGGCTCTCGAAACCCGAGGCGATGGTGGTGTTCACCCAGCCGCCCGGAAACGGAGAGGCGCAGAAAATTATCGACGCCTTCATGTGGGGCGTGCTGCTTGCTGTGTTCGTTCCGATGCTCGCACTGAAACCCAAAAGCCCTCCGAAGCCGTTCACCCTCCCGCCGGGTATCCGGCCGGGAAGTCTGCTCAGGCGGTTGGTGGCGGGCCTGATCGACTTCGTTCCGTTTACGCTGCTGGGCGCGGCGATTTTCCTTCCGGAAGTGTTCGAACAGCAGGATATCGCCACCTTCCAGAACGCCAGCGACTACATGAACAGCGTCGGGCAGTCCACCTCGGCGGCGTACATGCTGATCTTCTCGATGCTCACCTACGCCGCCTACGGAATATTCATGGAGCTTCGCTTTCAGGCGACGCTCGGAAAGATGCTGCTCAAACTGCGTGTCGTCGCCGATGAAGGCCGGCGGTGCGGCCTCCGCGAGGTGTCCATCCGGAACCTCATTCGCATAATGGAACTGCTTTGGCTGATCCTGATTCCCCTGTTCATTCTGGTCATGCTGATGACGCGGAATCGCCAGCGTCCGGGCGACATTCTCGCGCGATCCACCGTGATCGACGCGAGAAGCAAACCGCTGCCCGTTCCACCGGACGATGAGGAACACCCCGAAGGTGACGACGACCTGACGTGAGGTCTTCGAACCCCGTCCCTCAGGCTGCATCCTTGGTCGTCTGGAATCGCTTGAGTTGGAGCAGCAGCACCGCCGTGCGAAGCTGCAGGTCGGACTCGAACTGTTTCCGGAGGTCGCGAGTCAATTCCCCGTTCTCGACGTCCTGAAGCAGATCGGTTTTCCGACGGATGTCGAGCCATCGCTTGAGCTGCTTGGGGGTCATGAATACTTTTACGTCCGGGTCCACGCCCCAGTCCTTGGCGCCGTTGCGCCGGTGGAGCAGCCGACCCGACGGCAGGTAGTAGTACGCCGTCGTCAGTTTGAGCAGCGCCCGGTGCTGTGGAATCGGGATCACGTTCTGCACGCTGCCCTTTCCATACGACCGCTGCCCGACGACGATGGCGCGTTTCCAGTCCTTCAGCGCGCCGCAGACTATCTCCGCCGCCGAGGCGCTTTGCTCGTTGACCAGCACCGCCAGGTTCCCGGAGAGGTATTTACCGCGGCCTACGGCGTCGTACTCGCGATTGGTGACCTGGCGACCCCGGGTGGAAATAATCCGGCCGGAAGAAAGAAACTCGTTTCCAACGCCGATCGCCGATCTCAACAATCCGCCGCGATTGAAACGCAGGTCCAGCACCAGCGACTTGATTCCCGCCGCTCGTAACTCGCCGAGCGTCTCGATGATGTCCCGCGTCGTGGTGCTCGTGAACTGCGTGAGCCTCAGGTACCCGATGGACTTGTCCGCGTCCAGCTCGAACGACCACTCACCCGTTCCCGGCGCCCGCCGCCAACCCTTGATCGTTACGATGCTGATCTTCGCGCGTACGACGGGAATTTCGATCGGGCTTGGAAGCCCCTGGCGACGGATTCGAAGTTTTACCGTCGTACCGGCCCGACCCATGATCCGCCCTATGATCCTGCGAAGAGGAATGTCTTTCGTCGGTATTCCATCCACGGCTATGATCAGGTCGCCCGCCTTGATCCCGGCACGATACGCCGGCGAACCGGCAAGCGGCGTGATGACCTTCAGAGGCTCGCCGAGTTCTTTCGAAATCCGAATGCCGACACCGGTAAAGTTGCCGCGCGTGTCCTTGTTGAAATCTTCCACCCCCTGCGGCCAGATCATCGAACTGAACCGGTCCAGCTCGTTGAGAAATCCGTCGGCGAACTCCACCGCCAGGACCGCCACCGGAATTTCAACGCTGCGCTCGGAGGCGTCCAGTACCTCGTTCATCGCCAGTTGCAGGTCGAGATGATCCACGCGATCGCGCTTCTCTATGTTGCGCATCGCCTTATTGAGAGCATCGACGAACCGTTTCTTTTTGGCGGCGTCCTTCAATCCGGGGAAACTGTTCACGGCCTGCGGGGTTTCCGCGAGTGTCCGCACGCTGGAAAGCCCGCCGCGCGCAAGCTTGCGGAAATCGACCGCCGTAACGTAAGAGGCGTTCAGCAACTGGACCGCCTTCATGACCATGTCCGCATCGGCGTTACGGGTATACTCCTTCCATATCGGCTCGGATTTGTCCGTCGAGGGCTGGGTCGTCGGCTTTTTTCCGTACATCGCGAGCACGCGAACGTGCCTCCGGACCTCCTTGAGCTTCTGGTAGTATTTCTCCTCCTGCGGCGCAAGCTCTTTCAGTCCGCTGTATGCAGCCAGCGCCTCGTACCACTCGGCATCGGCGATGCTTTTTCTACCGCGGGCTTCCACGTCCGCCAACAGTGACTTCAACCACCCCTGAGTGGCGAACTTCTCCTTGTCCTCGGCAAGATCGCGCGCCAGGACGGCCTGCGAAAGAGCGCTGCGCCACGGCGACTTGCCCGTGACGACCTCAAGGTCGCCCAGTACCTCGATGAGCGGGTGTTCCGCCTCCGCGATGATCGCGACACCTTTCCTGCGCCGCTTGAGAGGCTCGGTTTGCAAGGACGACCACGCCGACTTATACGCCTCCATCCGCTCGAGCGCCGTTGCGCCCATCTCGGCGAGCATCTTTCCGTACCTGCTTCCGGAGGCGACCTTCATCGCCATGGCCTCGTTCAGGAGCCTCGTCGCCTTGTCCAGCGACTTGCGCGCCTGCTCACGGAGCTTTTTCGTGCTCTCCGCGTCGGCGAACTCCAACGAGTTGGCGTTGCCGGCCTTGGACCAGGCATCCAACATCCCGGACACTTTCTTGCGAAGCTTCTCGACGCTCTTGTCATCGCCGAGTTTCTGCAAATACTCCTGCGCCAGGCGATACTGTTTCACGCGATGCACCGTATCGAGATACTGGCCGTGCCGTTCCGTGACAGACTTGCGCCTGAGCTGGACGTATTGCTCCAACAGGCGGCGAGCCTCGTGGGCGGACTGGTTCTTCGGAGCGACTTTCTCCGCGATTCGGATTTTCGCCAGCGCCTCGTCGAAACGTCCCGCCATCGCCTGCTCGACGCCGGCGGCAAGCAGCTCGGAAGAACGCAAATCCGACGCCGCGGTCGTAGAGGTCCCGCTTCTTATCGCAAGCTCCTGCCCCGTCGCTACCTGTCCGCCAAGCGCGGCAAGAAACATGAACGCGAGCAACGCGAATACCGTCCGATGCAATAGATTTCTGGGCTTCACTACTGTCTCCTGTTACGAATCCAACGATCTATCCATTTAAGACGTCGAATCGCTTAATAGGTTCGGCCTTTTTTAACTTCTAAAACATCGGCGATTCGAATAGGGCTTCTCTAGGAGTTAACGCATTTGTCCGACGGATAATCGTCAAAATCGCCCAGCCGGCTGAGCGCGTCCATCGTCGGTGTCGTATGCCGGACCCGTCTGGACGCGTCCGCGGATTTCGACGCGCTCGATCGATTCGGCCCGGCCGGTCATCTCGTCCACGCCCACCACCACGCCGCACAAACGCGGATCACCCCTGGCTACTTCGAAGTGCGCCGGCATTCCCGTAGTCAAGGCGCTCAGGACGCGATCCTTTCGCCGTCCGAGCACGCCGTCGTAGGGGCCCGTCATACCAAGGTCCGAGACAAACGCCGTTCCCTTATCGAGCACGCATGCGTCCGCCGTCGGAACGTGCGTATGAGTGCCGAAAACAATGCTGGCGCGCCCGTTCAGGTTCCATCCCATGGCGATTTTTTCGCTGGACGCTTCGGCGTGCATGTCCACGATGCGAATCCGCACGCTCTCGGGTATCTCGCGGAACGCCTTTTCGACCGCTTCCCACGGAGAGTTGTTCGAGCCCATGAACAGCTGGCCGAGCAGGCACGTGACGGACGCCTCGTGACCGCTCGTCTTGGTCTGGACGACGGTCCAGCGTTTTCCCGCAGCCGGCGTCGGAAGGTTCGCCGGTCGAACAATACGATCCGACGTCTCGAGCACCTCGATGATCTCACGCTTGCGATACACATGATCTCCGAGCGTAACTGCATCCACGCCGTAGCGGAGCAGCTTCGTGAATATCTGCGGCGTCAGACCGCTCCCGCCGGCTGCGTTCTCGGCGTTGCAGACGACTAGCTCCAGGTTGTGACTGGCGATAAGTTCAGGCAGGTGGTCGGCCAGGAGCACCCTTCCGGGCCTGCCTACCACGTCACCTACGCAAAGAATATTTATGGACATAACACCCGTACTTTCCAGGGCCTCGTTCAGGTCTATTGATGTTCGTATCGTAAATGTAACCTTCGGGTTCCGTTTCGACCCGATTTGACTGACGCAACCCCGTAAGGGGTTGCATTGGCGGCACGAAGATCAATAAATGAAGTATACACTCACGAATAATCATTCCAAGTGCATTTCCGTCTACGTTGCGGTATCATGTAACTATCATGATCCAGTGCGAACAATGCGAACACTGCCGTCGCTCGGAGACAGGCGAAATATCCTTCTCGTGCGATCCGTTCCGCAACATCAAGGAGCCCGAGTGCCTCCAGAAATGGCAGCTCCTCAAGATCAACCAGATGGTCGCAAGCTACCAGGCGACACTCGACTACTACCGCAAGCTCGCGCCGATGCAGGAGAAGATGTTCAAGGTCATGGAGCACGAGCTTGACGGTATGAGCGAGTCCGAAAAGTGGAAGATCGCCGACGAGGAAGAGGAAGAGGACGACCTCCCTTACGATGAGGACACCTGGAAGCCGGACGACTCCTCGGGCGGACTGCTCTAGATTCAGATTGCTACATGCGTCCGCCCCCCTTCGGCGGCACCCTGGACCGCCAGCGCCACGCGCGACGCTGCCAGCACCTCGCCCGTCGTGAGATCCTCCTCGTCCGTCTCGGAGGCGATGTCCTTCAGGAACGAGTCGAAGTATCCACCCGCTACGTCCGGCTCCGCATCCATCCACTCGATGGGTTTTTCTCCGCAGCCGCCCATGAACACGCGCTTGTCCGTCGCCGATGTTTCGAGCACGCCATTCTCGCCGTGCAGCGTCATGCGCCAGTACTGCGGCATGTCGTATCCGCCGCGCTGCGGCGAGAGGTAAGACACGTCGCCCATTACCCCTCCGTCGTTGTCCAGCCGCAGCAGCATCTGCGCCCCCACCTGGAAGGACGGGCACTCGGTGAAAGAGGCGTTCCAGACGCGCGCCGCGACGACCTCCACGAACCTGCGCCCGGTTATCCAGGGTATCGCGTCCATCGCGTGGATGGCGATATCGTTGATCGTGCCGCCGTGCATACCTTCCTCGAAGTACCACGACGGGCGCGAACCGTACATCAGCGGATGCTGCCCGGCGAAGGTTACCGTGTGGACTTCACCTATGACGCCCTGGCGGACCAGCCGTCGCATCGAGCGGAACTGCCCGCCGTCGCGCAGGTCGAGTTGGCAGCCGACACGGAGATTCCTCTCGCGCGACAGGACCGCGATTCTCTCCAACTCCTCCGGCGACGTGCAGATCGGCTTGTCGCTGATGACGTGCAGGCCGGCTTCCAGGCCCGCGATGATTATTTTTCCGCGTCGCCCGTAGCGGTCGCCAACCGCCAGCGCGTCGCACTCGATATCCGCGAACATCTGCGCGTAATCGTCGTGCGTGATTTTGACTTTCCCTTGCGAGACAAGCCGCTCGCGCGTCGGCGCGTGAGGTTCGCAGGCGGCGACGATCTCGACGTCCTTCCGTTCGGAAAGCAGCTCGTACAGCACTTCGATATGCCCGTGTCTCAGGCCCGCAAACGCAATTCGCATGTATTCGCCTTTCGGTATATGTTACAGCGCACTCCGGTTGTCACTGCCTTTTGGGCACTTTGAATAATTCATTTCTGCTGCGAACGGCTGCAAATCGTGCCACCTTCGTTGTCGGGCTAAAATCGTCCTCGACGTAGTTATTACTACGCCTGTGGGGATTTTAACCCTCCGTCTCGGTGACGCGATTTTCGCTCGTTCTCGCGATGAAAGCAATTATTCAAAGTACCCTTATCGCCGAGGGGCCCTGAAGCCCGTATCGTTTCATCTTCTTGTATAGCGTCGTCCGGTTGATGCCGAGCTGGTTGGCGGTCTCCTGGCGATTCCCGTTGTTCGCGCGAAGCGCCGCCAGGATGATTCGTTTTTCAGGCCCGGCGAGCGCTTCTGAAAGCGTCGTCGGCTGGGTTGGCGCGTCCACCTCGTCGGTCGCCTCACCGGCGCCGCCCAGCACCGCCGCGGGAAGGTCGCCCACGCCCACCACCGATTGGCGGCAGAGCACCAATGCGCGCTCGACACAGTTCTCCAGTTCGCGCACGTTGCCCGGCCAGTCGTATCGCTGCATCCGCTCCATCGACTCCGGACTGAAGCCCCGCACTCTACTAGCGGCGCCCTGCTGGTACTTGCCCAGGAAATGCTCCGCCAGGAGCGGGGTATCGCCGATCCGCTCCCGTAGCGTCGGCAGAGCGATGTTCACGACGTTCACCCGGTAATAAAGGTCCTCCCGAAACCGCCCCGCCTTCACCTCCTCCGCGAGATCGTGGTTCGTCGCCAGGATCACCCGAACGTTCACCTCGCGCGTGGTATTGCTTCCAAGCGCCTCGAAGCGTCGCTCCTGAAGCACCCGAAGCAGCTTCACCTGCAACTGCGGTGACGCGGTCGATACCTCGTCCAGGAAAATCGTCCCGTTGTCCGCAGCCGCGAACTTGCCGGGCTTGTCCACCACGGCGCCGGTGAACGCGCCTCGCACGTGCCCGAACAGCTCGCTCTCCAGCAGCGTGTCCGGAAGCGCCCCGCACGCCACCTCGATAAAAGGCTCGTTCGCCCGCGGGCTGCGTCCATGAATCGCCCTGGCGATCATGCTCTTTCCCGTGCCGCTTTCACCGGTAATCAGGACGGTGCTTTTACTGTCGGCGACGGCCTCGATGAGGTCGAACACCTTCGCCATGCGATAGTCCTGGCCGATGATATTCTCGTAACTGTATCTCTCGCGAAGCGCCGCCTTGAGGCGCCGGTTCTCCTCGATGAGCTGCTGCTGGTGCAGCGCCCGCTGAACCGCCAGACGCACGTCGTCGTCGATAATCGGCTTGGTGAGATAATCGTACGCGCCTTCCTTGATCGCCTCGACCGCCGATTCGATCGTTCCGTAACCGGTAATCAGGATAACCACCGTCCCGGGATGGTTCGCCTTGATGTATCGAAGCATCTCGAAGCCGTTGCTTTCCGGCATGCTTACGTCGGTCAGCACCAGGTGATACGATCCGGCCTTGAGACAATCGATCCCCTGGGCGATTGACGGACTTTTCGTCACGTCGTATCCGTCCAGCTCGAGGAACCCGCCAAGGCTGTCCAGCACTATCGGATCGTCGTCCACCAGGAGGACCCGCGCGATTTTCGAATCCGTGTTTTGCTCCTGCACCATTATTGCTCCTGCCGATGCGTCGGCGTCGCGGGTAGACGGACCGTCATGACCGCCCCTCCGTTTTCGCCGCAGGACGCCGAGATCGTTCCTCCGATCCGCTCGGTGATCTCGCGCGATATCGCCAGTCCCAGGCCCATGCCTCCACCGCCCTTGGTCGTGTAGAACGGTTCGAATATGCGCTCCTCCGACCCCGGCGGTATTCCGCAACCGTTATCGGAGAACTCGACGACGCACCGATCGTCCCCGCTCGCCAGGCGTATCTTCAGCAGCCCACCGTCGCTCATGGCGTCCAGCGAGTTGCGGATAACGTTGCAGAACACCTGGAACATACCCGACGGCGTCGCCGTTTCGCTGTTGTCCATTTCGCACACTATCGCTGCGCCCAGGGCGTCCGCTCGCGGCTGCATCGCGACGATGGCTTCGGCGAGCAGTTCCGAAACGCCCTGACGCCGCCCGGCGCCCGAGTCGCCTTCGCCCTCATCGCGCAGCTCGCGGATGACCTGTGCTATCCGTCGCAACCCGGACCGCGCCGAGGCGAGGTGCCTGCGGGCGTCTTCACCCGCCAGGCGTTCAGCCAGCCCGACGTATCGCAGCACGCCGTCCAGCGGATTGTTCAACTCGTGCGCCACGCGGGCGGCAAGCTTGCCGGAAGCCGCCATTCGCTCGCTCGTCGCCAGCCGGCGCTCCATCGACACGCGACCGGAAACGTCCGTCGCTACGATCAGGAGAGGCGAATCTTCACCACCGGCCTCGACGAGCGGACGGACCGATACGTCCAGCGTCAACCGCCTGCCATCGGCGCCCGTGACGGAAACGCCCCGCAGCGTATGTTCGCCGTCCTCGCCAACGCGAATGAGATGAGAGATTTGAGACTCATCCGGCCGCAGCGTCCTGGCGGCTGCGTTGCGCCACAGCACGGCGCCATCCCTGCCGACGAGCAGCACAGCCTGCGGCAATGCATCCAGTGCGACGAGCAGCATTTCTTTGACCGATGAGTTCATGAGCGTGAGCCGACATCGTATTTCTCGTGTTGTCTTAAGTCAACATGCGTTTCCAGAAAGCAACATCCTTCGGACGCACCCGTCCGTACCAGAGCGTACCGTTTCGTACCACTTCGGACAGTTTCGCAAATCCCGGGACAACCTGGGACAACCAGGAACCACTAGAGAACGAAAAAAAACAGGGTTTGGAGACCTGGGATCAGGGTTCGAGAAGGCGTAACATCTTTAGTATT
>JAJRYB010000019.1 GCA_024275995.1 Planctomycetota bacterium
AAGAATCTTCCGGGAACCGGCGAAGACATTGACGGCTGCATTCTCGCTGATCACCGGCGTAAGGTCCGGATTGATGATCTTGGCGCGGATTTGAATTTTACCTTGCGGCGCGTATCGGATGCGATCGGTTCCGAGCTTCACAAAGTCGGTGCCCGCGGGTAATTTTCCGGCGGTCGCCCAGCGCAGGACCTGCCCCCAGAACCGGTGGTGCCTGGCGTCGCCGACGCGATATCGCATGCGCCACGTCCTGTCGAAGTTCATCATGAGCACACGTCCCAGCGCGACGTTATGGTATGCGATCAGCGCGCGGGTGCGGTAGAACCGCTCGCGTTTTCCGGAGGCGTCTTCGTCGTCTCGCTCGTTGGGGGCGGGGGTGTTCTCTTTCAGAAAATCGGGACGCACCGGAGGCATCGCGTAAGCAAGAACGGTCGCGCCCGCCTTTGTGTCCAGAATCGGATACCGCCAGCGCATATCCGGTATCGACTTCCATATGGCGAGGTTCTCGTCGGCGTCGATACTCTGCGCCATGATCACGCTGTCCCGTCCCGTCGGCGTCAGCGCAATGCGGAAAGAAGACTCCGGCGAGGTGACTGCACGGGTCGGGCCGGACTCGAACAACACCGGAAGCATTTCCTCCAGCGGCGTGCCTGCGTAAGCGTGCGGCATGAACCGCATTCCGGCGATGACGATAAGCGTCCCGCCGCGATCGGAGACGAACTTGCGCAGCGCGTCGAAACCCCCTGGGCCGAGCCGCACCGGATCCACGTCGCCCAGGATCACTACGTCGAATTTCATCCATTCGCTTTCATCGGCCGGCAGCGCGGTCGCCTGCGCCTGCGAAAGCGGCCTGTTCGCCGAAGCGTGGACCGGCGGAGCGTCCCTGCTGCCCTCGATGCGGTCCGGATTCAGCAGGACGTATTGCAGCCGGACCGTCCGATCGCGACCGGCGAAAAGGTTCTTGAGATATCGAAACTCCCATCGGGGACGATCTTCGATGAGCAGCAGCCGGCTGCGATCGTCCGTAACGCTTACCGACAGGTCATAGTCATTGTTGTCGGAGAATACTTCGCCATCGAACTTCTGCACCTCGACGCGATACGAATGCAGGCCCGTGGTTTTCGGTTCATCCGCCAGTCGCACGCGTTTACGGAAGCTGTCGGACGGAACGGAGACGTTCTTGAAGTCCACCTGCTTATCGCCGCGGAACAGCGTAACGCGGACCTCCTCGCCCTTGAGGGCGTCGAGTTTCACCTCGGCCGTCACGTACATCTCGTCCTTCACGTACACAGCCTGGGGCGATTCGATCGCGACGACGGCGGCGTCTCGCGGAGGACGCGACGAACCGATAACGATCGAGCAGATCGGCGATTTACCGAGGGCGAACTGCCTGGCGGGAACGTCCGGATTCGACGGGGCGTTGTGCTGCCCGTCGGATACGATGATCACGCCGGCGAGCTGCTCGGACGGAATCGACGTCTGCACCTTCCGCAGCGCCGCTGCAATGTCAGTCTGCCGATAGACGGCGGGGTCTTTCCCCGGCTGAGTTTCGGCGGTCGGCGCAGCAGAGGACCACGCATCGACGTCCACCTCGCTCGCTTCATCCGTGAACGTGTAGATTTTCACGTCGTACTTGCTGCGCAGTCGTTCGAGCAGGCTCTCGGAAGTCGCGCCGCTCCCGAAGTCCGTAACCGGGCGATGAAGCATCGTCCGGCGGGCGAGTTGTGCACGGCTGAGCGCGGCGATGGCCTCGACGGCATTGCGACTCTCTTGCTGAAGCGATGCGAAGTACGCCTCGTCAATCTTCAGCGCGAGCGAATTGAGGCGCCCGACGATTTCGCCCAGCATGGTCGTCGCCTTGCGAACCGCACGCTCCATGCGGGGTTGTGCCCGACCGATCCGATCGGACAGCCTCTTTACCGTCAGATCGAGAGCGTCTTTCTTCAGGCGGTCGCGAACGTGCAGGCCGAGCTTGGCGCGAAGGTCGCGCAGCGTGCCTTTGGTTCCGGAATCCAGCTTGAGACGCACCGACATGACGGCTTCGGACAGAAGCTTCTCGTGCCCATCGAGGCGGTCGACGATATCCCCCAGCGATTCGTGCAGCGATGCCCGCCGGGACGCGAGCTGTTTCTGCCGCGATTCGAGCTTTGTCTTTCCCAGCATCGTAAGCCAGTCACCGACGGCGGAAAGCTCCTGCCGGATCGCTTCCAGCTCGACACGCATCTGATCGAGACGGTAAGGTCGCTGGATGCCCTTGACGGAGAGCATCTCGCCGAGGCGAAGTTTCCGGGCATCGGAAAGCTGCGTATCCGCAATGTGCATCGAGGCGGAATCGTCGATGAGCACCGCGACGTATCGACGAACCTCCCTGCTGAATTCCAACGATCTGACCGGCTGGGCCAGCATGGCGACGAGAAGCAGGCACATCGCCACGCGGGCGCTGAGCATCGCCAATCCCGCACGTTGCGAGATCGTCCGGCGTTCGAGGGCATACAGTCCGATCAGCACTTCGACGATCGCCGCCCCTGCCAGCACGAGCGGCCAGATCGGCCAGTTCGTCGTAAAAATCAGCCATCGCTGGATAAGTTGCGCCGCGGCAAGAAGCGTCAGGAAGCCAGCCGCCAGGCGCATGGCTATCGACAGCGCCGCCAGTGGCCGCGTCGTCATCCGGCGTTTCAGACGGTGCGCACCGGTCCAGGCGCCGAGACCGACAAGCAGCATCAGTGCGATCCACACGCCCGATACAGGCAGGATGTAATGTTGATAAACCGCCGGCATCATGTTTTTCCGTTCCCGCCGGTTTCGACCAGTTCGCCGGGCGATTTCAGCAGTTGCCTGGCCCGCGTGCGGAACGTCTCGATATCGATGGCCTCGGCGCCGAACCTGACGGAACCGGCTGCGTGCAACCTACGACGGATGGCAATCCACCGTGCGACGAATATCTCAGCCACCAGGACCGCCAGCGCCGCCAGGACCAATTGCCGCCACAACTCTTCGCCCGGCACGCCACCGGCGATCGAAGCTACCAGTTCGTCGGTGCTCTGGACGTGTTGAAACGGTACTCTCTCTCCGATGGCGTTCAGATCGGCCTCGCTGAGCGTTTTGATGCGGCTTTCATCCGGATCGGATACGACGACGAACGCCGAACCTGCCGGATCGCCGGGGGACGCCTCGTATCGGCGAAGGTTCGCCTCGCCCAGTACCAGGCGATACGTGCCCGGATCGTCGGCGGGTCCGAAACGCACGCGCAACATCTCGCCCCTGGACAGGACCGCAGCCTCCCTGCGGCGATTGTCAGGCGTTATAACCTCGATCGGCTCGTCTATCGCCGACGATCCGGAGGCGAGAACCCTGCCACCGGCTGGGCGCCGGGCGGGCAGTTCGATCGTCACGTCCACACCGCCCGGAACGTTACCTTCCACCATCGACGTCGCCGAGAGGTGATATATAAACTCGTGAACGAGCGGCACGAAGCATTTCAATACGTGCAGGTTCGTGTCGCGCGGGTGCAGGTTCATCGTCGTCTGGAGAACAATACCGTTACCATGCTTTCGCTCGATAAGGGCAGGGGCCCCCGTCTCCAACCTTGCACCCACTCGCACATGCGGGTCGTACTCGTCGGCGGAAACCTGCCAGTAGGCGTTAATCAGGGCGTCGGCTGCGTCGGATTGAGGGTACTGGGCTATCTTCCGCAGCGCCGGATGCAGGAAGCTCCCGACCGAGAGTCGCACCGGCCTGCCGACGACGGCAGTGCGCCGTTTCACGAGTTTGGCGGGGATTACAAGGTCCCCCGAAGGGCTTCGCCATTCGTTGTAGAAATCCGCCTCGCATCGATCACCCATCGCCAGCAGCAGCCCGCCGCCACGGCGAACGAATCGCCCGATGGCGCGCGCCGTCGCGTCCGGCAGACGGGAAACATTCGCCAACACTATCACGTTGTACTCGCCGAAATCTTCAATCGCGGCGATGTGTACAGCCTCGATGACCTTCGTCTCGACAAGGTTGCTCCCGGCGCGACCACTATCCACTCTGCGACGCGAAGGGTTTGCTCCGTTCCCCGGACTCTCTGCCGGAGGCGGCGAAAGTGCAATGTCGATGAACGCCGCGGCGCCGTCCAGCGGACGGATCGACGGGGCGCCGTCGACGATCAGCACCTTGATCCTGTCCGTCACGTCCACCACGCGCGATATGGCGTCGTCCGCCGGCATGTCGTCCTCGCAGACAACCCTTGCCGTTACGATGTGCCTGCCGACCTTGGTGAACCGGTATTCGAATCGGACGGTCTCGGTGGTATTGGGGGAAATCGGATCAATGTTCTGCGTAAGGGAACGCCGCCCGTTGATGGACAGTTCCACGCGCGACGGAGAAACCTCCCCGACGCCCGTATTCATTATCGTCACGTCGATCGACGTCGGGCGGTCCGTGCCAACGACGCGCCGCGAGAACGTCACGTTCTGGACGCCGAGGTTGGTGAAGTTCGCCGGCATGGGAAGCGTGCGGCAGACGATTTCCGGAGCCTCCGGCAGGGAGCGCCCTTTCAGCGTGCCCGCGAGGAACTCCCATTGCGCCGTGTCCGCAACGTTCCATCCTATGCTCTGGCCATCCGTGATGAGAACGATCTTCTTTCCGGAATTGGCGCCCCGGGCCAGCGATGCGGCGGCGGCGGTGAGGGCGTCGATCACCCGCATCGATCCGCCGGTCGGTTGGAGCGAGGAAAGTGCGTCCGCAATCTGAGCGCGATCGTAAGACGGCGCGGACACCACGGGACGCGGAGAGTTGCCCGCAAGGAACAGGCTGACGGCGTCGGCGCTCTTGCATGCGCCAAGTACCGCGCGGGCCTCGTCGATCGCACGTTGAAAGTTCGTGAGTTTCTCGCCCTCGGACGCATCGAGCATCATGGACATCGACCCGTCGATCACTATGGCGATGTCCATTCCCTGATCGCCGAGAGCCCATTTCTTCTGCTGGGCGTAATGCTCGATTATCGAGAGCGTAACCGCACCGGTCAGCATTATCACGGCGGGAATCAGCAGCAGCCAGCGGGCCCTGCGATTGGCCCAGACAGCTACACCGACGGCGCCGAGGATGGCGCTCGCCAGAAGCGCCGGAAGCACCATCGCCCAGGAAATCGTGGATCGGCTTGGCAGAAACGGTCTTGCCATCGCCACCGCAAGCAGCGCCATCAAAAAACACCGCAAGGCAAGCAGCAGGATTTCCTCCAGGCGGATCCGGCGCTTTCTCGCCGCCAGCGCCGCCAGCAGGAAACGCATCGCGCCCCAGTCCAGAATCTTCGCCCGCCGACGGTGCAGCAGGTGAATGAGGATCGGGATCGATACTCCCGCAAGTCCGATCAGCATTGTCCAGTTCAGGAAAGTCATGCTTAAAACAGTAGTCAGTAATCGATAGTTGGAAGCCGTGGGTTGAATGCCGCGACAAAGTCGCAAGCGAAACTCGCGGACAACAGTAGTCAGTTTTTATCTCAAATCTGAAATCTCAAATCTGAGCTCTATTTCGCCCGTCCCATGCGCTGGGCGAGATACTGCGCCAGGGCGACTTCGAAACCCCTGGCGGTCGAGATCGGAACGTAGTCGATATCCATTTGTCCGCAGCCCATTTCTATCCGCCGGATGTGCCGACGAAGAAGTTCAAGGTATTCCGCCCGCAGGGCCCGCGGGTCTATCTGCCGGTAAGTGTGCGGCTTCTCCAGGTCGCGGAACAGATGCGCCGTCTCGAACGGAAACGTCAGTTCCTCCTCGGCCATCACGTGGAACAGGAGCACCTCGTGCTTGCGATAGCGAAAGTGATGAAGCGCCTTGAGCAGCTCGTCCGTATCGTCGAACAGATCGGAAATAATCAGGATAAGTCCCCGCCTGTGGGCGCGCTCGGCGATGTCGTGGAAAATCGTCGCAAGGGCGGTCTCCTTTCCGCTCCTGGTTTCCACGAGTTCCTTCAGGATCATCCGCAGGTGACTGGCCCGACTGCGAGGGGGAATGTAGCGGCGCACCTGCGTGTCGAACGTTACAAGGCCCACCGCGTCCTGCTGGTGGATCATCATGTGCGTCAGCGACGCGGCAAGGTATCGCGCGTATTCGAACTTGCTCAGGCGCTTTCCCGAATGTTTCACAGCCGATGCGCCCCGGTAACTCATCGATCCGGAGGCGTCCAGCAGAATAGTCGCGCGAAGGTTCGTCTCCTCGATGTACTGTTTGATGTAGTACCGGTCACTTTTACCGTACACCCGCCAGTCAAGGTCGCTTATGGGATCGCCCGGGACGTACTGGCGGTGCTCGGCGAACTCGACGGAGAAACCCTTGTACGGACTTTTGTGCCGACCTGATACGAACCCCTCGACCACGCCGCGGGCGATCAGCTCCAGCCGGCTTATCTTCGCAAGCGCTTCGGGGTCCAGCAGACGCATATATTCGGGTTTTCCACTGCCATTGAGCATTTTACACCCTCATTTGCATCACGCGATGCGGCGCGGCCTTGGTCAATCGTCGACCCGCCCGCCGTAGCTTCCGGAACCAAGACTGCTCGTCAATCCGTCCAGCCCTTCCTCGACCGGAGGGCGGATTTCCGAAAGCAGGCGAAGCACGACCTCATCGGAGGTGATTCCCGCAGCCTCGGCGTTGAACGTGGTGATAACGCGGTGACGCAGGACCGGAAGCGCCATTTCCCGCACGTCTTCCGTCGTGGCGTGGTAGCGCCCGTGAAGGATCGCACGCGCCTTGGCTGCGAGCATCATGTATATCCCCGCACGCGGGCCCGCGCCCCAGTTGACCAGCTCGTTCACGAAGTCCGGCGCCTCGTTCGTGCCCGGCCTGGAGGCGCGGGCGAGGTCGCGGGCGTAGGTGAAAACGTGCTCGCCCGCAGGAACGCGGCGAACGATCGCCTGCAGGCGGAGAATGTCCTCGCCCGTCAACTCCGGCGTCAGGTCGGCTGTGTACGTTCCGGTGACCCGTTTCATGATCGCCAGTTCCTCGGCCGGTGACGGGTAGTCCACGATGATGTTGAACATGAACCTGTCAAGTTGCGCCTCGGGCAGCGGATAGGTGCCTTCCTGCTCGATGGGGTTCTGCGTCGCCAATACGAAGAACGGCTCGGGCAGTGAGAACGTCTCCTCGCCGACGGTAACGTTGTGCTCCTGCATCGCCTCGAGCAGCGCCGCCTGTGTCTTGGGGGGCGTGCGGTTGATCTCGTCGGCGAGTACCATGTTCGCGAACAGGGGCCCGTGGACGAATCGGAAAACGCGCTTGCCCGTCGTGTGGTCTTCCTCCAGCACGTCCGTACCGGTGATGTCAGATGGCATGAGGTCCGGCGTGAACTGTATCCGCTTGAAGCTCAAGTGCAGAACCTCGGAGATCGTGCTGATAAGCAGCGTTTTCGCCAGGCCCGGAACACCGACCAGAAGTGCGTGTCCGCGACAGAACATCGCCACCAGCACCTGCTCGATCACCTGCTTCTGACCGACGATCACTCGCCCGAGCTGATCGGTCATCTTCTCGTAAGCGGCGTTAAGGCTCTTCACCGCCTCGATGTCGTCGGTATCCGCGGCCGGCTTTGCTTTCACGCTCGCCCCGGCTGCCTTATTCGTCTTTTCGGACATGTCTCTCTCCAAACACTGTGCCTGCCAACATGGAATAACTCAACCGGGGGGAAATATCGCCGCACAGGTAAAGGGACACACCGACAGCCCGGCCGCCTACTTCCATCTCAAACACCGCGACGGTGAGTAGTTCCGGGAGAATCCTTTTTTTGCGCCCGTATTGAATTGTTTACGCCAGGCCCGTCGGATGCGCCTCCAGGAACTCGGCATGGTGGCCCCGGCCCGTTTCGCGAAGTCGCTCGCAATAGTTCTTCAGCTCGTCGCGGGTGTGGAACGGGCCACCCTCCTCAAGAACGATCTGCATGGGATCGTCGGGGTAATCGCTGGTGGACATCATCTCGTCGGTCCACTCGTCGAGCAGTGCCTGCCCGCGATCGGCGAGGTCGGGCTGCGATTCGGCGAGGTCGTTCAGCTCGTGCGGGTCGTCGGCGACGTTGAAAACCATCCGCTCCGGAAGGTTTTTCAGGCCGGTGTGATACGTTCGGATGAAGACGTTGTCGTCCCATCGCACGGATCGCATGCAGGACCATGCGTTCTGGCTGAACACGGCGTAATCGCGCCCCTCGGACCTGTCCTGCTTAAACGCCTGCGCGAAACTCCGCCCGTCCCAGCGTGTCGGGACCTGCCCGCCGAGAAGTTCTATTATTGTCGCGGCGATGTCCGTCTGGTTGTGCAGGCCGCTGTCCACCCGGCCGCCACCTACGCCGGGCCAGCGGACGATCATCGGAACGCGCGAGGTTACGTGGTCCGCCACCGCGTGATCGCCGATAACGCCCAACTCGCCCTGGTTCTCGCCGTGATCGGAAGTGACGATGACGATCGTATCGTCCAGCACGCCGGCGTCGGCCAGGACGTTCATTATCCGCCCGAAGCACTCGTCGGCGTAACGGATGCCGGTATCGTACCCGTCGATATGTCTCTTGTAATCGTCCATAGAGGCGATCTGGGCGGGCTGGCGAGGCGTGCCGTTGAACCGGCCGAACCCCCCGGACGGTTCCTGCGGCGTTCCGGGACCGAAGCTGTCCCACTGCCTCTGTCGCAATTCTTCGGTGTACCAGCCGTCGAGCGGCTCGTCGACGAAGGGGTTTCCGAACCGCTCCGGCGTGCGGTAGGCGGCGTGCGGGTCCCATATATTCACGTGCAGCATCCAGTCGTCTTTTTTCGCGTTGCGTTTCAGCCAATCGATGGCATGCGGCTCGATTTCGTCGGCGATCTCGTTTCCGTTCTTTCCGGTGTCGATCATCTCCCGCCAGCCCGCGTAGAACCACCATGCCGCGTGGCGTGTGGCGAACGGGCTGATCGAGACCGGGTAGATTCCGTTGCAGCGAAGCGTCTCGATGAAGCCCGGACGGTTCCCTTCGCATGCTTCTCCCCCGTTGTTGAATATTCTTTCGCGCCCGATCGGGCGCATATCCGCCGCCAGCCCGCCGTGGTTCACGATACCGGTGTGGATGCCGAATCTTCCGGTGAACATGCTCGCCCGGCTGGGCAGGCAGGGAGCGTCCGAAACGTAGCACTTATCGAACCGAACGCCCTCGGCGGCCAGGCGGTCTATATTGGGACTCGTCTCGCGATGGTACCCGTAGCAGCCGAGGTGATCGGCTCGAAGCGTGTCGATATCCATGTACAGAATTCGCATCTTCGCCGGCTCCCTTTATCGTCTATCGGAAGCGGTCGAATATAGATCACCCGCCCGCCCTGTCAACCCGCAACGGCAACTTCTTTTGCAGCCGCGGGAGACCTGCCATATACTACGACCGGTGGATGCAACGCCGCGGCGATGGAAACCGCGGACGTGGTCGTGGAACGAATTGCCGGGAGATCTGGTATGTATACAACTTGCAGTACGTTTTGTCGTCGGGTCGTATCGGCCGGGCGTCCCGCAGGCGTCGCGATGCTCCTGTGCCTGATCTGCTTCGCAACGGCGTCGCCTGCCCAGGCCGACGAAGTGACGATAAAAGGCATGCTGTACAGCAATGTGAAAGTCGAGGATTTCGACGGCCACTGGATCACGTTCCGTCTTCAGGGTGGAAAGCAGATGTACAAATCCGCCGAGGATCTGACGAAGGTCAAACTCGACGGCGAGGCCGCCCTGAACGCAGCCGAGGAACTTGCGGCAAAGGGTAAATTCGACGAGGCGATTGCGATGTACAAGCAAGCCAACGCCCTGGCGAATGAAGGCTGGCGTCAGAAACTTATCCAGTCGCGTATGAAACGCGCCCTGAATCTCCAACGGGCGGCACGGCTTGCCGCCACCACGCGGGCAACCACCGAGCCGACGACCAGGCCGACAACCAAACCGGAAACGGATAACACCGGGCAGACAGACCAGACGTCGGATGAGCTCAAGCCCGCTCGCCGCTCGGCGCTGGCCTTTGCGAAGTTTCTCGAACAGGCGCCTCTGCACCCCCGGCAGAGGAGCGACTGGCGTCGCAGCACGGCATTGCAACGGGACGCGGCGCAGAAGAGTTGGGAAAGGAAGCACCGCAAGTGGGTCGCGACGCTTCAGACGTTCATCGGCGAGCACGTTACGTGGGAGCTTGTCTGCGACAACATTGTGCCCACGGAGGACAACAAGAGCTTCGTGGTTTCCGCCCGTTGGAGGCGCCGTCTCAATGAAGGCGAAAGGTGGACCGGCGGGATGGTCCGCCAGTTCCAGGTTCGCGCGGTTCTCCCCGCAAAGGCGCGTGGAACGTTGATGCGCATTGGCGTAGGCGACAACGTGGAGCTTTCCGGCACGGTGAAGGCCTTTCGCGTTAGTGCTCGCCGCATGCCCGACTGGTCGGAGTACTATCGCGAGCCTGCAACAATCATCATGGACCTCGGGCCATACGTGCCCAGGAGGCTTCATCCGCGCATACCCGGGCCGAAGAAAAAACGCGTAATCAATTACGAGAAATACCTTCCCAGCCGAAGCCCGTTCTGGGTAGGTCTCAGCGAATGCACCATCAAGTGGATCAAACCCAAGGCCACGGACGATAAGACTCCGGTGCGCGATAATGTGCGCGATAACAGGCGGCGCATACCTGGTCCCAGGATCAGACCAGAGGATTTTGTCCCGCCCAGGCGATGATCGGAAAGCAAACGGGGCGGGTTTCGGCTGCAGGATTGTATAATACGCCCACGCTTATGGAGCGAATCATGAACAGACACGGATTGTTGCCGGCCGCCCTGGCGGTGCTTCTGACGACGGGATTGTATGCGCAACGGGCGGACGGCGAGACGAATATCAAGCTGGGCAAGCGTTACATCGACCAGTTGCGTGGATTTTCGCTTCGCCCCCCGGCCGGCACCCAGCGCCTGCGAAAACCATCGCCGTCGCTGCTGGTAAGCTGGGTTCGCCGCGACGCCAAGACCGGCGCTATCGCCTGGACGCTCAGTATCCAGCAGGCGATCGAAAAGCAGAAGGACCTCAACCTGAAAGCCTACGCCAAGGCGCTCGAACAGAAACTGACGCTCGAGCAGAACCTGCGCGTGGAATCGTCGAAGCTCGCCCCGACTGCCGGCAAGCCCGGAATTCACATCCGTGGGGAAATCGCCGGGCGCGGAAAGCTGTGGCAGAGGCAGGTGTGGCTGCTCGCCGAACCGCAGCGGTTCCTGATTTTTTCGATTACCGGACCTGCCGCAACCAAGGCGACGCTCGAAAAGGTCATGGACGCCGCTCTCGGAACGCTGAGAGTGATCAATCTCGAAGATGCGCTGAAGGCGCGCAAGGAAAACATCGAACGCGGAAAGGTTTTCCTGAAAGCCATCACGGACGAAAAGCTCAAGGCGGCCGTGGACACCCAACCGCAATGGTACCTCTTCCGCATGCAGGGCGATTACACGGGGTTCATGAAGGTGCTGGAATCCACTTCCCGGAGAGAAAACCGCAACGGCGTGGAGATCCGCAAGTGGGTGATGTGGAAAACGCCCAAGGCCCCGCCGAGACTGCTCAAGAGCGTCCTGTTCACTACGGCGGACCGATCGCTGGAAGAGTGGAAGGACCGTTTCCAGGTCGGGCTTATCGAGGCGAGAAGCGGTTCGCGGGAAGACGGGATCAAGCAGAACGAGCTGATAGTATGCAGCCTGGCTGAGACCGTCAGGAAGCCCCGGCCCCACTGGCAGGAACGCGCCAAGAAAAAGATCGTACCCGAGGACATATACCTGTCCAAGGCGATTGGCGACATGCTTTCTCGCCTGGTGGACCTGACCAGGCCCGCTGCCTATTCGTTCGCCTCGTACACCTCCACGGCGAACGCTTTCGACATGCGGACGTTCACCGTCGTCGGTAGCGACAGCATCGTAATATCCGGAAAACGCATGGAGGCGGTTCGCGTTCTCGACCAGGCCGCAGCCGACGTGGAACCGGCGACGCTATGGGTCGATCGTAAAGGCAGGATTCTGCGAATGCATACGGAGGAAGGACTCCAGATGCTCCTGAGCACGTATGCCGGCGTGTTGCAGCGATTCCCGAATGCGGAAAAGGCGCTGGCGGTGATGGACCGCCTTGGCGGGAGGTAAGAGAAGCAAATCCGAAATCCGAAGCTCAAAACAAGCTGCAAACAACAAAAAACAAATCCGAAACAAACACGAAAACCAAAACAAATTTGAAATTCGAATGACCGAAACATCTGGGCGTTATTTCTGTCATTGCTGTTTTTGCTTGATTCGAATTTGTTTCGTATTTCGAGTTTCGGATTTTGGATTTTGAAAATGAAATGCTTGCCTGAATATTCTTAATAACAAACCTGGACAGGGAAAATTCATGAGCGACAGTGAAGTTTTCGATGTGATTATCGTTGGCGGCGGACCGGCGGGACTGGCGGCGGGACTATACGCCGCACGCGACCGGTACAGGACGCTGATCCTGGAGAAAAACGGTCTGCCCGGCGGGCAGATCATGCTCACCGGAGACATCGAAAATTACCCCGCATGGGAGAAGATAGCCGGGCCCGACTTCGTGGAGCGTCAGAAGAGGCAGGTGCAGACGTTCGGCGGGGAGATCGAGGTCGGAAAGTCCGTCGGAAAGCTTAATCGTCGCGACGACGGGCTGATCGAGCTGGGCGTCAACAACGGTAAGGAAACCTACCTCGCCAGGTCTGTCGTGCTGGCGCCGGGAAGCGATTATCGCAAGTTGGGATGCCCCGGCGAAGAGGAACTTCGCCAGGCGGGCAAGGTGAGCTACTGCGCCACGTGCGATGGGGCGTTCTACCGCGATAAGCACGTTCTGGCGGTCGGTGGAGGGAACACTGCCGTGGAGGATACGGTCTACCTCGCCACGCGCTTCACGAAGAAGACCACGATAATCCACCGGCGGGAAGAGTTCCGCGCGCAGAAGGTGCTCGTCGAGGAGCTTTATCGCACTGCCGAGGAAAAGGACCTCGATATCAAGCTGCCCTGCGTGCTGGACGAGATCGTCCCCACCGACGACGGGGCCCGGATCGATCACGTCCGCATCCGCAACGTGAAGACCGATCAGGTCGAGGACCTGAAAGTGGACGGGGTTTTCATCTTCGTGGGAATGATCCCGAACACCGGCTGGTTGAAAGAGTCCCTTCCGCTCGACAGGAACGGATACGTTCCCGCCGATCCACTGACGATGAAAACGGTCATGCCGGGCGTGTTCGTCGCGGGTGACTGCCGAAAGTCCGCAGCCATGCAGCTCGCCACCGCCTGTGCCGACGGCGTTGTCGCAGCCATGCAGATCAAGGAGCACTTCCGCGATCCGGATGCGTGGGGACATTCGACGGATCAGCCTCAGACCGGGGGCTGGTAGACTCCCGGCGTCGCCGTTGCGTTAACCGGCGCGCCGAAATTTCCGTCGCGCAGGCGACGGGCGCGAACCGGTTGGACGCACCAGGAAAAACTCTCCGCAGGCGGCGCAGCACACCCGTCGGCCTTGCATTTTAAGGGGGATCGACAAGACCGCGCGACAATCTGCGTTCGGACAACGGACACGTACTGCTTGCATCACTCGCCTCCGGGGAATGGCCTCCAATACCTCTATCGACCTTCCGGGACAAGGCTTTAGCACGTCGTCGCCCCCGGCGGAAAAAAGACGCCTCGGCTGGATGACGCCGGCGTCAATCGCTGACGCGCTCGATATTCGCGCCCAGCGACCGGAGTTTAAGCTCGATCCGCTCGTAGCCGCGATCGATGTGATAGACGCGCTGGATCGTCGTTTGCCCGCGTGCGACCAGGCCCGCTAGTACCAGTGCCGCCGAGGCTCGCAGGTCGCTCGCCATCACCGGTGCGCCGACCAGCTGCCGGACACCGGTAACGATAGCGGTCGGTCCCTCCTTGCGGATGTCGGCCCCCATGCGAAGCAGTTCCGCTACGTGCATGAACCGATCGGGGAACACTTTTTCCGTGATCGCGCTGTTACCGTCGGCCAGCGTCAGCAGAGTCATCAACTGCGCTTGAAGGTCTGTAGGGAAACCCGGATACGGCTGGGTCGTCACGTCCGCCGGTTCCAGGCGACGGACGCTGGAAGCCACCGCCGCGCCGTTAGTCTGCTCGACGATAACGCCGACCTCGCGCAGCTTGTCCACCACGGCCATCATGTGATCCGTGCAGCAGTTCCGCAGCGTCACCTCCCCGTTGGTAAGCGCCGCGGCGATCATGAACGTGCCCGCCTCGATACGATCCGGAACCACGGTGTGTTCCGCGGCGTTGAGCGCTTCGACGCCCTCTATCACCAGTCGCGGCGAACCGGCGCCGCGAATCTTCGCACCCATCCGGGTAAGAAAGTTCGCAAGGTCGACTATCTCAGGTTCGCAAGCGGCCGATTCTATGACGGTCGTTCCCTGTGCAAGCGTGGCGGCCGACATCACGTTGGCGGTACCGAGCACGGTGGAACCGAAAGGACCGCCCAGGAAAATGCTGCTTCCTCGCAGGCGGTCGGCGGTGGCGATAACGTCTCCTCCATCCAGGTCGATCTTAGCGCCCAGCGCGCGGAGCCCGCGAAGGTGAAGATTGATGGGGCGCGATCCTATGGCGCATCCGCCGGGCATCGCGACGCGCGCTTTTCCGCGCCGGGCGAGCAGCGGGCCCAGCACGCAGATGCTCGCGCGCATCTTCCGCACGCGATCGTACTCGGCGTGGCTGTGGGATTCGTCTGTAACGGAAATCTCCATTCGCCCGTCGTCGCCGCGGGAAACCTCTGCGCCCAGGTCACCCAGCAGGTCTACCATGTGCCGGACGTCCGCAAGGTCGGGAACGCCATTGAGAACGCTCGTACCTTCGCCCAGCAGCGCCGCGGCCAGTATCGGCAGAGCGGCGTTCTTCGACCCGCTGATCTCGACCTCGCCCTTGAGCCTTCCACCGCCTTGAATTACAAACTTGTCCATCTCGCCTTCCTGTCCGGGCAAATTTGCCGGGACGAACAGGCCACAATACCGCGCCGGCGCACTTTATTGCAACCTGCCGCCGCTCTTACGGAAAGTAAAGAATGCCTGTAACGTTCGGCGGGCGGGGCGGTACAATACCGGCGTAGGAAGAATAAGTTTCTGTATGCGCCGAATTAACATTACACGAAAGGAGTCAGCCATGAAGAAACGCCTGATAGTCACACTGCTGTGCGTCAACGCCGCACTGATCGTGGTGCTGGCGTTCGTAACGGGCCTGCCCAGCGCCCAGGCCCAGATCGTCGGCGGTGGAACGGATTACCTGCTCATGACCGGGCACATCTCCAGTTCCTACGACGCCATTTATGTAATCGAGCTGAATTCGCAACGAATCGCCGCGTTCAAGATGGATCGAACAACGAAAAAAATAGCTCTGATGGGCGCACGGGTACTCACCAAGGACTTCCGCAAGGCCGAGTAACGGCTGGGCATCGACCAGGGAGAAAATAAACCATGAAACACAACGAAAACACAATCATCACTTTGCTGCTGGTCACGACGGGAATCCTTTCGTCGCTGCTGGTTTTCTCGCTCATCGGCGGGACCGATACCGCCTATGCGGACACGTCGGTCAGGGGTGGAAACTACGTGTTCGGGACCGGCGCCTGGAGCGCGTCCAACGACCTGCTCTATATCATCAACCGCGCCTCGAAACAGTTGAACGTGTACGCATTGAACGTCAACTCGCATTCGTTGGACAAGATAGGCAGCGTCGACCTGGCGGCGGCATTCAGGTAGCGCCGAGAAAATACGTCGAAAGGGTGTGCGCGCCTTTCCGAGGGATCAGCCGCCGTTGAAGCAGGCATCGACGATCTCGTCGATGTGCGCGGTGGCTACGCAGATGGCGGTGTCGGCTGCGCCGTAGTAGAGCTTCACCTCGCCATCGTCCTCGACGACAGCTCCGCAGGCAAAAACGACATTCCCGATATCGCCGATGCGCTCGTAGTCCTCGCGCGGGCCGAGCAGCGGACCGAGAGACTGGCCCGTCACGCGCGACGGGTCGTCCCTGTCCAGCATGACGGCGCCGACGCGGTAAATCGGACCGGACGAGGTCATCTTCGTGCCGTGATAAATCTCGAGCCATCCCCGATCGGTCAGGATCGGCGGCACCGAGGCGCCGACGCGATAGGAATCCCAGAATCGCGGGCGCGGGCCGAACAGGAACCGGCTTTGACCCCAGTGCAGCAGGTCCGGCGAGTAGGAAATCCATACGCATCCTATGTGGTTCCCGTAAGGGCGATCCAGGCGGACGTACATGCCGTTGATCTTCTCCGGAAAGAGCACGCCATCCTTGTTTCCGGGCCCGGAGATCATCCCGAGACGTTCATACGTGCGGTAGTCCTCGGTGCATGCCAAGGCGATCCGGTGTCCGTGCTCGCCGGCGGCTGTGTACAGAATGTAGTGCTTCCCGTCGATTGGCGTAATGCGCGGGTCTTCGATACCGTCGCCTTCCCAAACGGACCAGGGTTCCTCCGTGGCGGGCAGAATCCACGGCTCGGAGTCCATGGTGAACTTCAGCCCGTCCTGGGATCGCGCGAGCGAGAAGAACGAGTATCCCTGCTGGCCTTCGACGCGGATCAGGAGCAGGTACTCCCCGTCGAACTTGATGGGCGAACCGTTGAACACTGTATTGCAGCGATACGGCACGTCGTCCACTGTCAGAAGCGGATTTCCCTGGTAGCGATGCAGGACGTCTCTTTTTATTCCGTTTGGCATTTTTTTATCAACCTGATGTGACGGGGGTGAAATGCCCGTCTCGTCAAAAAACTTTATCGCTCTCGAAGCAGACCCGCAGAATTTCCGCCAGCGGCGCCGAGCTGAGACATATGCAACTGTCCGACGCACCGTAGTAGACGTTCACCTGCCCCTCCTCCAGCAGCGCCCCGCAGGAGAACACGACGTTCGGCACGTCGCCGATGCGTTCGTATTTTTCCCGCGGCGAGAGGATGGGAATATTCGACCTGGCGATGACGCGCGACGGGTCGTCGCGATCCAGTACTGCCGCTCCCAGGCGAACCAGCGGACCGGCGGAGGTATGCTTCTCGCCGTAATAAATCAGCAGCCATCCCTCGTCGATCTCGATCGGCGGGGACGCCGCTCCTATCCGGGTCGAATCCCAATAACCGCCTCGCGGGGCCATCACTACCGTCTGCGAACCCCAGAATACAAGGTCGTCCGAGTAGCCCAGCCAGATTCGTCCACCCTGGTCCGGCCTGCAGAGCAGAAGATACTTCCCCCCAATCGTCCGTGGGAACAGTGCGCCGTTCTTGACGTCCACCTGCGTGGCGTACGCGATTCTCTCGATCGTGTGGAAGTCCTGCGTCCGCGCAAGCCCCACCCGCAACCCGTGATCGCCGTTGGCTACGTAGGCAATGTAATACGTCCCGTCGATCTGCGTAATTCGCGGGTCGCGCACGCCGATGCTCTCGCAGCCGCCCACGTTCATGCAGCCGGGATCGCAACCGCAACCCGCTTCCTCGGTGTCACCGGCCAGGAGCGGCTCATCGTCGACGAGGAAGTGCCGCCCGTCGTCGCTGAGGGCCCGATAGATGCAATGCCGACCTTCGAGCGTTTCGATGGTAATCAGCAGCAGATACCGTCCGCCGACTTTCGTAACGCCCGCATTCCAGATGTCGCTGCATCTAAAGGGGAGATCTCTAAGTGTAACGATCGGGTTATCCGGAGATCGTGTGAGCAGGTCGCCCACGGGCACAATCTGCATATGCTTGTTCCTTCACCGATTCTTCGCACCACAGCCATGGGAACGCAACGGCGCCCCGTCTATGTACTTATCGGGTTCCGGCCGAAAAACATGAATACATTGATGACCTCGCCGATATATGGAGATTGTTCGACCGGGGTGGAACTTTGCTAGAGCAGGTCCCGGAGGAACGGTTTCAGCAGCGCCTTGATCAGGCACAACGCCACGATTCCGGACATCACGGCGATAAGTGTTATCCATCGCCACTCGTCCAGCAGCACAAACCCAAGCGCCAGTCCCGCCGCCGGGGGATGTTCGGTGTTGGTGATAACCATGACCATCGCCACCAGCGCGACCGCCACCGCACCAAACACCACTTGCGGAAAAGCCGGGATGATTCCCAGATGTTCCGGCAGAGGAATCATGTATCGCAGCCAGTAACACAACGCCCCACCCGCCATTCCAATGACGTATCCACCGATCAGGAACCTGGGACGGGAAGCGTCCGTGTGCGGCAGCGCGAAAACGATGAACAGGCTCGCTCCCAATGCCGCGATGACGGCTGTATTGGATATATTGGTCAAAACCGCCAGGACCACCGCCATAGCTATGCCCGCCAATGCGCACTGAAAGACATAGCCCGACTTGTGGCGCCTGAATTTTATGTCGATCAGCTTCATGTGAAGGCGATCCACTCATTTCAGCCCCCACAACCTAGCACTACCCCACGAGTGCAGACAAGTTAATATGCCCGATAAAATCGGATGCGAAATCCGCTTCGCCACTCGCTCGCATCAATAGGCGCGAAATATCTTCGAGCCGGGATAGTAGAACTCGAGTATCCGCTCTGCGGACCAGCCTTTTTGCGCTTTCGCCTCGGCGCCCCACTGCGAGAGCCCCACGCCGTGCCCGAAACCACGCCCGTTGTAGAATTCGATATCCTTTCCGGTGTCGCGCAGACGGCAATTCATGGATCGGATTTTCCCAGCCGCGGGAATAGTAGCCCGGCTGCGAAGAAGCACCAGTCGAAGGTCCTCCGATCGGATGCGAATGCTCTTACCCGTATCGCTGAGCAGGTCCACCCAGACGCTCCTGCCGTACGATGTGCGCTTTACGACGCGAATCTCCCGCAATTCCTTCCAATCGCGAACGTCGTCGTAACTGCCGGCGACTGCGCGGAGGATATCCGCCTTGGATATTTTCACCGGCCCCCACTTGAAGCGCGGATAGAAAGGTCCGTCCGGATCGCGCTGCCCGCCCCGCAGCGGTTCGATATCCGCGGCGTTGCGTATCACACTCGCGGCGTTAACGAAACCACCGTTGCTGGCAGAGTACTGTGTCATGAAAATACGCTCGCTGCCCGGCGTTCCGAAGGTAAGCACCCACGCGTGCGTAGAGCGAACGGCGTCCCACGACTTGTCCGTCTCGGCTGCGAAGGCGCCGTAGACCTGGTCCGATTGACCTGACATGACGTCGAAGTACCGTCCACGCCCGTATACGCTTTTTTTGTAGAGCGCGTACGTGCGTGCGGCGACCGCCAGTGCGCGGTAGGTCTCCGGGGACCAGTCCGCATAAAGTTCACGCGGAAGCACGCCCGCGAGGTAGCTCTCGATGTCGATGTGATTGACAACGTGATATGACTCCGCCCCGGAGGGAACGAGTTCGAGCATTCGGCGGTAACTCCTGCCGTTATAGTTCAGCAGGCTCCGGGAGGCCGCGCGCAAAGACAGCCTCTCGCCTAAATGCGCGACGCCTCCGAAATACCATTGTCCTCCGCGGCGCGATATTTTTAATTCCGTCGCCGCCGAGGCGCCTCCCGCCGGCGTCTCGTCACGCGCATCGATATACAGGCGAAACGGGCCCGTCGACGAGAACAACCCGGACCGGACGCTCCCTGCCGTCAGGCGAACGCGCAACGTCGGAATACCTTCCAGATCGACCGCCGGCGGGGAGAGTTGCTTTTCGGGACATCCGCCGAGACCTATTGCGACAAGAACGCAGGCGAACAAAAGAAGGGTGTATGAAGCCAGGGGAATCAGGCGCACCAGCACGTGATCTCGACGTTCCGGCAACATTCCTAACCTCACATTACAGTCCGAGGGAAACTTGCTGCGCCCGCGGTTCAGTTGTTCGTCTCTCGCAGCGCCAGCCCATATTCCGCGAGGCGCTGTCGTACCTCGTTCAGGCTGGTCTGCCCGAAATTCTTGCAGACCATGAGTTCCTGCTCGGTCTTGGACGCCAGCTCACCAAGCGTCCCGATGTGAAGCGCCTGAAGCGCCCGTCGGGCGCGAATGGATAACTCGACCTGTTCCAGCGGCGTGGCGAGGATCCCTTCGTTCTCGACGCCTGCCGGTTGCGAGGAGACCAACTGGTACTCCGGGTCGCTCTCTTCCATCGCCTGACCGAGATGCAGAGTCTTGCTGTCCAGCATGTCCTTGATCTCTTTGAGGGAGGTCTCGCCGAAATTTTTGTACCCCAGAAGATCCACCTCGGTCGTTCTCACAAGGTCGCCGAGCGTTCGGATGTTCATCTTCTTCAGACAGTTCCTCGCGCGGACGGACAACTCGAAATCCGTCACGGGAATATCGAGTACGGCGTTGCGACGGGCGAGGCGCTTGGCCTGGTCCTCGTCGTAGTACATCGTCTTGGACGCCTCGGCGTCCTTCAGGAACAATCTAGCGCGCGGATGCGCGGGACAAGTCGCCAGCACGCGGCGCAGGCAAGTCGCGGCCATATCGTACCGACCGGCGTCTTCGTGCAGAACGGCAAGGTTTATCAGCGCGTTGGTGTGGACGGGAGGTTGCGCGACACATTTCTTGTAAAGCTCGATCGCCTCTTCCTCGTCGCCGTGCAGGTCGTGGAGGTACGCCAGGCGGAACAGCGCCGCGGGATGATCCTCCTCGATCTCCAGCGCTTGTACATACATCTGGGCCGCTTCTTCTCCGCAACCGGTCATCTCAAGCAGAAGCCCGCGAACGTACTTGAAGCCAGCCGTCTCGCCCAACTTGCGTTCGAGCGACGAAATAGCCTTGCTCGCGTTTTGCGTTTCACCCGCGAGGATCCATATCTCCGCCTTCTCGAGTCCAATGGCGTCGGCGTCCCAGCCGCGGGCTTCGGCGCGATCCAACTCCTCCACCGCCTTTTCGTAGCTGCGAAGCTGCTTGTAGCATTGGGCCTGGAAGTAGTGGCAATCGCGATTGTCCGTAGCCTCCGCAAACGCCGACAACGCGTCGGCAAACCTGCACAATATGTAGCGGGCAATTCCGATTTTCAGCGCAACGGCGCCCTTGGCGTCCGGGTTGGCGGCCTCCATCTCGGCTAGAATGCTCTTGAACCTGTCCGCAGGATTACTCGTGGAAAAGAGTTCCTTCAACAGTTCCTGGTAGTCCTCGGCGGTCCAGGTGTCCTTGTCAACACTGGCCGTTAAAGCATCTTGAGATGCCTGTTCCATTTGGCGTTCTCCTCAAAGGGAACGAATTTCCCTCGTTCCGATCAATTGGTTTCGTGCGGAAGATCGAGTATTATACTTCCCCGCGAGATGAATTCAAGCCTTTCAGAAGCGGCTCGCCTGTAACACCAGGATAACGGGTAATATGACTTCAACCGATAAAAGTCTTCCGGTCCACCTGATCATCAATCCGCACAGCGGGCACGGTGGAAGGAAAAGGCTCCTGTCCGGCATACGCGCCCAGTGCCGTCGCGCGGATATCGAGCTTATCGAACACACCACCACGGCGCCGGGCGACGCGACCGAATACGCCTCGTCGATCGCCGCCCAGGCTTCCGCGGCAATCGTCTGGGGCGGGGATGGAACCGTAAGCGAAGTCGCCCAGGCGCTCGCCGGGACCGACGTGCCCATTCTCCCGTGCCCGGCGGGAACGGAAAACCTCCTCGCACACGAAATGAGAATACCCAGCGATCCACACAAGATCGTCGATCTCATCAAGTTCGGGCGAATAGTCGAGTGCGACGTCGGTCGCGTCAACGGGCGAAACTTTCTGCTGATCATCGGGGTCGGATTCGACGGAGAGGTGGTTCGCCGCCTGAGCATCAGCCGGACCGGGCACATCTCGCACCTGAGCTACTTCTGGCCGATCTGGCGAACGTTCTGGGAGCACGATTTTCCACACATGAAAATTACCGCAGACGGGAAAGAAGTCTTCGACGACTTCGGGATGGCGTTCGTCGGAAACATATCCCGTTACGCCGTCGGACTGAGAATATGCCGCGACGCCGTATACGACGACGGGCTGCTGGACCTGGTCGTCTTCTCCTGCCATCGTCAGCACGCGCTGGTGTTCCACGCGGCCTGGACGCTGCTTCGCCTGCACCCACTGAAAGGAAACGTGATATACAGACCGTTCCGGAATCTTCGCATCGAGACCGACAGGCCCGTCCCCAGCCAGGTGGACGGAGACGTTGGACCGAACACGCCGCTGGACATCGACGTGGCGCCGGAGCGGGTGAAACTGCTGGTGCCCGAGTCGAGAAACGGTTGGGGGTTCTGGCCGTGGAAAGGAAACTGATATAATGACCTCTTCAACATGCAGGATAGGGACAGTTGAATTCGGCTCGTCGGAACTCGCGCTGATCGCGGGTCCGTGCATGGCCGAGGGTCTCGAAATGTGCCTGGACATCGCGCAATACATGAAAGACCTCTGCGAGCGTCTGGGAATCTCATACGTATTCAAGGCGAGTTTCGACAAGGCGAATCGATCCGACGGTAAGAGCTATCGCGGGCCCGGTATAGAAACGGGGCTCGACTGGCTGGCGACGGTGCGACGGAAAGTCGGCGTTCCCGTAGTTTCAGACATCCACGAACCGTCCCAGGCTTTTGCCGCGGGTGAAGTTCTGGACTGCCTCCAGATACCGGCGTTCCTCTGCCGGCAAACGGACCTGCTGATTGCCGCGGCGAAAACCGGAATGTGCGTCAACATCAAGAAGGGGCAGTTCATGTCCCCTCACGAAATGGAACACGCCGTCAACAAGGTCCGCCAGACGGGTAATGACAACGTCATGCTCACCGAACGCGGAACGTTCTTCGGATACAACCGACTCGTGACGGACCTCCGCGCGATACCGCAAATGCAGCTCTTCGCGCCCGTGGTGTTCGACGCCACACATTCCGTCCAGGAGCCTGGCGGACTTGGCGGCGCTTCCGGCGGACGCCGCGAGTACGTCCCGCTGCTGGCCGGAGCGGCGATAGCCGCCGGCGCCGACGGACTGTTCATCGAAACGCATCGGGACCCTTCCAGCGCACGATCCGACGCCGCCAGCCAGATCCCGCTCGACGAAATGGAGTCCGTCCTCAAGCGGTGCGTCGCCATCCGCAACGCAATCAGTAAGAAATGACCCGCGATCAACCGATGCTCTCCTTCGAAGTCATCCATTCCGACGGGAACGCCCGCACCGCCAGGCTGCTCACGCCGCATGGACAGGTGAACACTCCTGCCTTCATGCCCGTGGGAACCGCCGGCAGCGTTAAGGGCGTCGCGCCGGACCGCCTGCGCGAGAGCGGCGCCCAGATGATCCTCGGCAATACATATCACCTCATGCTGCGTCCCGGTGCAGCCGTCGTCGAGCAGTTGGGCGGGCTGCACGCGATGATGGCGTGGGAGAAACCGATACTCACCGACAGCGGCGGCTACCAGGTTTTCTCGCTGTCGCATCGCCGGACGATCGACGAGGACGGCGTCGTGTTCCGTTCGCACATCGACGGGGCCCGGGTCAGACTGACCCCCGAAAGCTGCATGTCGATCCAGCGATCGTTGGGCGCGGACGTAATAATGCAACTGGACGAGTGCCCGCCCGGTTGCGCCGACCGCCGGGAAGTCCAGGCCGCCGTCCGCCGCAGCGCCGAATGGGCAAGGCGATGCAAGCAGGCATGGATCGACGCCGGATGCCTGTCGGCCGGGGGAAACTACCAGGCGCTGTTCGGTATCCAGCAGGGCGGCTCGTCGGTCGATCTTCGCGGCGAATCGTCCAGCCGGCTTGTCGAGTTGGACCTGCCCGGATACGCGATCGGCGGGCTTAGCGTCGGCGAAGGTCACGAGGCGATGTGCGACGTGCTAGCCGCTACGTCCGACCAACTGCCCGCGGACCGTCCACGCTACCTCATGGGCGTCGGCGAACCGCGCGACATGCTCGCCGCCGTCGCTTGCGGAGTGGACATGTTCGATTGTGTCCTTCCGACGCGAAATGGGCGCAACGCACAGGCGTTCACCTGGCAAGGCCGCCTCCGGCTCCGTAACGCGCGATGGATTTCCGATAGAAGCCCCATCGACGAGGGGTGTGACTGCTACGCCTGTCGAAACTTTTCCAGAGGAACGATGCGCCATCTTTTCCTTGCCGGGGAAATGCTCGCTCCCACGCTGGTGAGCGTCCATAACCTTCATTTTTTCTCGCAATTCATGTCGGAAATCCGAAATGCGATCTCGCGGGGCGAGCTTGCCAAACGCAGCCGGGCCTGGCAAGACGCCCTGTACGCCCGGAACGACTGCGAGAACGCCGATGATTGCGATTGACCCGACCGGCGAAATCACGCATAATTCCCGGCCCTGAACAGACCCAACCAACACAACGAAAGAGAAAGGAACACCGATATGCGTAAGTCGATACTGATCAGCCTGACACTGATTGCGATCATGGGTATTTCTTCCGCAGCCGTTGCCGACGGCGAAGACGCCGGCGACGGTCTTCGCCCCACTACGCCGCGGGAAGGCGATCAGCCGGCAGCTACCGACACGCCCGAAGGCGACACGGATAAAGCAACGAACGAAGGCGAAGGCGACGGCCCCCAAAAACCGGGTGGTGGCGGCGGACTCTTCGGCGGTGGGAACAGCATGATCTTCATCATGCTCGGCGGGTTCGTGCTGCTGATGTTCCTCATGAGCCGCGGTAACAAGAAACGCGAAGCCAAGCGCCGTGCGCTGCTGAACAGTCTCAAGAAGGGCGACAAGGTCTCGACGATCGGCGGAATCGTGGGAACTGTCGTTGAACTGCGCGAAAACGAAGTTACGCTCAAGGTCGACGAGAACAATAATATCCGCATGAAGTTCCTGCGCCGGGCGATCAGCAGTGTCGGAGGAGCCGGGGACCAGGTAGGCATGGATAACAAGTAGGCGGCAAAAGGCATCGGGCAACCCCTCGACGGCGTCAGGGGCAAGCTCTTTCTTTCCCGAGCGCAGAAAACATCATTTATGGCAATCTAGAGCGTTTTAGAAAAGGTTGTCGTCATGTGCGTCAGTGAGGACGAGGCTGGCAAGGAAGACGAAGCAGGCAACCCCGTAGGGTTTCCGATGCAGTCTGACGTAGCCGGCCGACGCCGCAACCAGAACATGACGACAAGATTTTTGTAAAGTGCTCTAAGAAAGACATGGCGGAACCGCGGATTTCTCGGCCCCTGTTTGCAGGGGCCGGGCTGTCCCGTCAATACGTCATCTCTATCGTAAAATGCTGTAAACTCGCATTTTTCACTCCGCCGAGGCGACGGCCTGTGCAACAAGATCGCCGACTTCGGTGGTGCTGAAGCCCATCTTTCGGGCGGCCTGGCTTTTCATCTTCGGGGTGGTTGCGACGATGGCAGCTTCCACCCGCTCGCCCGCCTCGACGAGTTTCGCATCGGACGTATTGTTTCCGGTCTCTCTTAACAGCATCGCAAGCGCGCCGATAGCGGCGATCGGATTAATCACGTTCAGGCCGGTATACTTCGGGGCGGACCCGCCGATCGGTTCGAACATGCTCACGCCGGAAGGGTTGATATTTCCCCCCGCCGCGACGCCCATACCGCCCTGGATCATGGCGCCGAGGTCGGTGATGATGTCCCCGAACATGTTGCACACGACGATCGTGTCGTAGTATTCCGGATTCTTGACGAACCACATGCAGCAGGCGTCTACGTGGTTGTAATCCTTCTCGATATCCGGGTATTCCCCGCCGACCTCGTTGAACGCGCGCCACCACAGGTCGTGGGCGAAGGTCAGGACGTTCGTCTTGGCGACCAGTGTAAGGCGTTTCTTGTCGTTGCGGCGTCTGCACAGCTCGAAGGCGTAGCGAATCGCGCGTTCCACGCCGGCGCGTGTGTTACACATTACCTGCGTGGCTACCTCGTTGGGCGTGTCCTTGTACTGTATGCCGCCCATCCCGGTATAAAGCCCCTCGGTGTTTTCGCGGATCACGACGAAGTCGATGTCATCCGGACCTTTGTCCTTCAGGGGGGTATAGACGTTCGGATACAGTTTCACCGGACGCAGGTTTACGTACTGGTCCAGTTCGAAACGCAGCTTCAGCAGCAGCCCCTTTTCGAGGATGCCCGGCGCAACGTCGGGGTGTCCTACCGCGCCGAGGTAGATCGCGTCGAACGTCTTGAGCCGGGCGATTTCCTCGTCGCTGATGATGGGAATCGACGCTGCCCGCGGATCGCCCCCTGCCTGGAGGTAGCGATCGCCGCTGACGTTGAAATCCGTCGTCGTATATTCGAAGCCGACCTTTTCCGAGACGGCCTGGAGAACCTTCAATCCCTCGGCGACAACTTCCGGTCCCGTTCCGTCGCCACCGATAACCGCGATATTCATTCCTTTTTCCTTTCGCTAGCGGCCTTGGGCAGGCCTTGGGGTCCACATGAGACAAGCGGGGTAGTTTACCGGCCGTCCGGTGCCGCAAGCAAGAGGCTTTCCGAACGGATTTGATGGGCAGGCGCCGGTGGAAACATTCGACTTTACGGCCCGCAGATTGCAATCCGTGGGCTGTCATGCACACATGCCGCGTTTTTGTCGTGCTCCCGATCTGCGAAAAGACTGGGTTTTTGATTGACGAACGGCGTCGATTTTTGTAATTTTTCATGATTGCGAACGTTGCGTGCGTCTCATACCGCTTTGCGCCTGCCTGATCGACGCGGATTTGGAAGGTGTAGGTGGGGAATGTGCGCCGCAGGGTCAGAGGCTGTTACCGCGTGGTGACGGCTGAGTGAGTGGTTGGGTCTATCCCGATCGCGTCCGGGATCGTACGGGACGGGTCGGGAACATGGACGACGCATTCATGTGTATTGAACGACGGATGTATTCAGGCTGGGAGTCACGAGAGTGATCTCCCACCTGTCACGAGGCCGGGCCGGTGTTCGGGCATAAGCCCATGCCTGCTTCGCCGCCCGTCGGGCCCGCGGGAAGGGTCCGTGCGGGTAAGGTCTTCGGCGACGGATGGCGTGTCGCCCGACCGCCCTAGGCGCATCTGCGCCGCGGGGTGGTCTGCGGCGGGCGATTGCGCGATAAAAGCCGGGATCGGGTATGAAGTGGGCGAGGCGTCCACTTTTTTTGTTGGCGTCGCGGTTACGGGGTGGACATCCGGATACGGCGAAAGAAGGACACGATATGAATCAGGAACTGGTGCGAATCGTAGAGGCGCTTGCCCGCGACAAGAACATAGATCCGGAAACGGTCTTCGAGGATATCGAGGCGGCGATGCTTTCGGCGATCCGCAAGGCGAATGCGGACACCGAGAACGCCTTCGTGCGCATCGATCGCAAGACGGGCGATATTACCGCCGGAGTCGATGGGAAAGAAATGTCCGTGCGCCAGCTCGGACGAATTGCCGCGCAGACCGCCAAGCAGGTCATGATCCAGCGAATCCGCGAGGCTGAGCGTGGAAGCATTTTCGAGGAGTACGTCGAGCGCAAGGGTCAGATCGTCACCGGAAAATGCGGGCGTTGGGAAGGCGGCGGGTTGACGGTCGACCTGGGGCGTGCCGAAGCGGTACTCCCGCGCAGCGAGCAGATCCCCGGCGAGTCGCACCTTCCGGACGAGCGAATCCGGGCGATGGTGCTGGACGTGCGCGAGCAGCCCAGCGCGGTCAAGATAATCCTCTCCAGGACGCACCCGGACTTCATCCGGGCGCTGTTCGAGCTGGAAGTTCCGGAAGTCGCGGAGAAAATCATCGAACTCAAGATACTGGCCCGCGAGGCTGGGTATCGAACGAAGGTCGCCGTAACGAGCCTGGATTCGAAGGTCGACGCCGTCGGCGCATGCGTCGGAATTCGTGGCAGTCGCATCCGAAATATTGTGGACGAACTGGGCGGCGAGAAGATCGACATCGTCCGGTGGCACGATTCCTCGAAGATTCTCATCGCCAACTCGCTGAAGCCCGCGGAGGTGTCCGAGATCGCGCTGTGCTTCGAGCTGGGACGCGCCACGGTCGTCGTGACGGACGATCAACTGTCCCTTGCGATCGGAAAGCGCGGGCAGAACGTCCGCCTGGCGGCGAGATTGACCGGGTGGGACATCGACATCCTGACCCCCGGCGAGTTCAACACCGGCCTGGACGCCCTCGAGAAGGCGATTCGCGAGGTAGAAGGCGTCGATTCGACGATCGTCGACCAGATGATAGCGATGGGCATGGTTAACCTGCTGGACGTGGAAGAGGTCGGTCCCGATCCGCTGGTCAACGAGTTGGAGATGGACGCTGAGTTGGCGCGGACGATCGTTCTCAAGTGCAGCCAGGAGGCCAAGAAGTTCGCCGAGCGTCAGGCGGCGGAAAAGCTCGCCAAGGAAGCGGAGGCGAAAGCCGCCGCACAGGGCGAGTCCGTCGCCGACGAGGCGGCGGAAAAGCTCGCCAAGGAAGCGGAGGCGAAAGCTGCCGCGCAGGGCGAGCCCGTCGCCGATGAGGTAGTGGAAGCCGCGCCGACCGTGGAAGTAGAAGCAGAAGATAAACAGGATTCATAGAAGACCGGGCCGATTACAGGCCCGCAGGCTCGATGCGGATCGGCTGGGCGTACCGGCCGGGACGACCTGAGGGCCGTATTGCAGATGCCGGGAGAGTTCCTTGGCGAAGCGCATATTTGAATTAGCACGCGAGTTGGACGTCACGAGCAAGGTCGTTCTCACGAAATGCCGTGCCGAAGGCCTGGACATCAAGAACCACATGTCCACCCTCTCGGCCGGTCTGGAAGCGACGATATGCGAGTGGTTTTCGGACTCAGCCGACCAGCACACAGCCGTCGAGACATCGGAGCACGTAGACCTCGAGGAGGCTCGTGCGGCCGCGAAGAAGGCGCGTCGGCGCCGGAAGAAAAAGGACGAGCCTGCGGACATCGAGGTCAAGCCCGTCGATGAAAGCGAAGCTGCCCTCGCCGAAGCGCCCGCCGCGGAGGTGGACGCATCGCTGCAATCCGCGCCGGGGGTGGAAGTCGAATCGCCCGCGGAACAACCCGCCGAGCCTGCCGAGCTCGTTGCCGCCGGAACGGACGAGACGCAGGTTCCGGAAGCCACGGAAGAACTCCCCCAGGTCGAGTCGGAAGAGGAGGCCGAACCTGAAGAGGAAGTCAAACCCGAAAACGTCAAGCCCGCCGGTCCGCAGGTGGTCCCCAAGCCCGCGATGATGAAAGGCCCGCGCGTGGTGCGCGTGGAAAAACCGGATTATGTGTCTCGCCCGCAGCGCCGCGAGGTAGCGATCCCGATCGGACAGGATCCGGGAACGTTTTCGTCCAAGACCACGCGGCGCGGAAAAAGTCTCCAGCAATCGCGCGACGAGGACGAATCCGATCGCAAGGGCACCAAGCGTCGCAGTCCGCGCAGGCGTGGCGGTCGTAGCGGTGACAGCGGTGGAAAGGCGCACAAATGGCGCGACGCCGACCTTGCGGAGCGTTCCGAGAGGCTCGCGGCCGCCTCCGGCGGTTCGCTGCGGCGACGGCGTGCTTCGGTACGCCGGGCGCCGGGCATGGGAGCGAACACAAAGTCCGGAAAGGTCGAGGTCAGCGCGCCTATCACCATCAAGAACCTTTCGTCCGCGACGGGTATCAAGGCGGCTGAATTCATCAAGAAACTCATGGCGCAGGGCACGATGGCGACGGTCAACCAGGTGATCGATCGCGAGACCGCCGAGGCGCTTGTCCTGGATTACGAGATCGACCTTGTCATCACCGGCGCCGAGAGCAACGAGGACCAACTGCTCGATCAGCTCGATTCGCGGGTCAAGGGTGAAATGACGCCTCGCGCCCCGGTAGTTACGTTCCTCGGACACGTGGACCACGGAAAAACGTCGCTGCTGGACAGTATACGCAACACGGAAGTAGCCGGCGGAGAAGCTGGTGGAATAACGCAGCACATCGGCGCGTATCGTTACGATAAGGACGACGTGCACGTGGTGTTCCTGGACACGCCCGGTCACGAGGCCTTCACAGCCATGCGCGCCCGCGGCGCCAACATGACCGACGTCGTGGTGCTCGTGGTGGCCGCGGACGACGGGGTAATGCCACAGACCATCGAAGCTATCAGCCACGCCAAGGCAGCGGAGGTTCCCATCGTCGTGGCGCTGAACAAGATCGACCTGTCGAACGCCAACATACAGCGTGCGATGGGACAGCTCGCCGAGCACGGACTCAATCCCCGCGAATGGGGAGGCGATGTCGAGGTCATCAAGACAAGCGCCGCCAGCGGCGAAGGCGTCCAGGAACTGCTCGAACTGTTAAGCCTGGAAGCGGAGCTTCTGGAGCTCAAGGCCGAGCAAGACGCACCGGCGACGGGGTTCGTTATCGAAGCGGAGATGGACCCGTCGCGCGGCGTCGTGGCGCGCCTGCTGGTGCGCAACGGCACGCTGAAGATCGGTGATATTGTCCTGGCGGGCAAATCGCACGGGCGGATACGCCAGATGAAAGACAGTAAAGGCCACACCATCACCGAGGCGCCCCCGTCGACGCCGGTGGAGGTTTCAGGCCTGGACGAGGTCCCCGAAGCGGGCGATAAGTTCCACGTTCTGGAAAACCTGGAGCGGGCGCGTCGCGTGGTACAAGAGCGTCGTGACGCCGCACGCGCACAGACGCTTGCCAGCGCCCCCGCCGCCCTGACGCTGGAAGGCCTGCTCAGCCAGATCGAGGCGTCCGAGCGAACGGAGCTTCCGCTGATTATCAAGGCGGACGTTCAAGGCTCGCTGGAAGCGTTGAGAGGATCGCTGGAGAAACTCGGCTCCGACGAAGTCCGCGTTAAAATACTGCAGGCGAGCGTCGGAGGTATCACGGTCGGCGACGTTACGCTCGCCGAAGCGTCGGATGCCATTATCGTCGGTTTCAACGTAGTCCCCGATGCCTCCGCGCGCCGGCAGGCGGAAGCTTCCGGCGTGGAGATTCGCCTCTACCGCGTGATCTACGACCTTACGGAAGACATTCGCAAGGCGCTGGAAGAAGGCCTGACGCCGGAGATTCGAGAGGAGACGCTTGGACGCGCCGAGGTGCGCCAGACGTTCAAGGTCTCCCGTGTCGGAACGATCGCCGGATGCTACGTCACGGACGGAACCATTACACGCAACGCGAAGTTGCGCGTTATCCGGGACAGCGTGGTGATCGCCGACGAGCGGACGCTGGAGAGTCTCAAGCGGTTCAAGGACGACGTTCGCGAAGTGCGAAACGACATGGAGTGCGGCCTGAAGATCGCGGGTTACGACGACGTGAAGGAAGGCGACCAGCTCGAATTCTACCACCAGGTCGAAATAGCGCGCCGGTTGTAGCAGTACCAGGGAGACCCCCGCCATGGCGACGATCGTTGGACTGGTGCATCTGAGGCTTTACGTGGCGCAGGCATCGAGCCTGAAGGACAAGCGGCGCGTCCTGAAAAGCTTCAAGGATCGCACGAGCAACCGGAACAACGTATCGATCGCCGAAGTAGGCGAGCAGGATTCCCTCCGACGGTCGGTATTGGCGCTGACGATGGTCGGAAGCGACAGGAGATACGTCGAGGGCGCCTTGCAGAAAATTGTCAATACCGCCGCGGCGCACCGGGACATGGTCCTCGTGGAACACGAGATCGCCTGGTTGTAATGCGATATAGAGAAACGCAGGATGAACCGCAGAACCGAACGAATCGGCAGCCTGATCCGACAGATCATCGGAGAGATGCTGCTATCGAAATTTTCCGATCCCCGCGTCGATCCGGCGCTGACGAGCGTAACGAGCGTAGAAATCGCCGAGGATTTGCTGACGGCACGGGTGTATGTTTCGATTTTAGACACGCCCCCCCGCCAACGCAGCGCCATCCGGGCGCTGAAAGGCGCGCGCGGATTCTTCCAGAAACGCCTGGGCCAACAGATGCGGCTGCGCCATACGCCGACGCTGGAATTCGAACTGGACACGAAACTGAAGAAGACGCTGGAGACGCTGCAACTGATCCAGCAGGCGACGGACGAGATCCGGCAGAAGGAGCAACAGGCTCCGAGTTGCCCCCAGGCCGTCGAAGACGCACCGACAAGTCCTCCCGAGCGTTGAAAGGGAAATCGTCTTAGAGTCCCTAACAAAATGACCCGTGGCCGCGACGCGAGGAATTTTGTTCGCAGCCAAGGAACGAGGAGAATACGATGCCGTTTGCATCATTGACGACGAGTGACACAGGATGCGGGCAAAAGACCCGCGTCCCTTTGGGTTGCGGCGAAAATCGGCGTCTGCGTCGTCAGGACTCCTGGCAATACCGTAACGAGGTATGGCGTCGTCGCCCTTCCTCGCAGCCATCCGATTCTCGCCGCAACGCGACTCACGCGGCATTCTGTTAGGGACTCTCAATGAAGAACGCCAGGAAATACGAGAAGAAGGTCAAGAAACTGCTCAGCGGCGCACCGAAGAAGCGCCCGGCGAGCCCCACCATCGTCGACCCTGTCCGTGTGCTGATCGAGGGCATCCTTCAGGCGGACGCCACGGACGCACAGGCAGCCGCGGCGATTGAGGCACTGGAGCAGGAATTCGTTGATTTCAACGAGCTGCGCGTCTGCCATATCAAGGAAATCGCCGAGCATTTCGGTAAGGACTTCCCTTCCGCCGGCGACAAGGCGGAAACGCTCAATAAGGCACTGAACGGGATTTTCCACAAGGTCAGCAAGGTTTCCATGGATTACATGGCCGAGATGACCAAGCGAGATCTGAAGCGCCACCTGGCGGAACTGGGACTCGACAATTACGCGGTGGCGTATGTGACGCTGATGGCGTTCGACGGGCACGCCATCCCGGTCGACCAGACACTGGTCGAGTGCCTGGAGATTGGCGAGTACATCCCGGCCTCCAGCAGCATCGAAGACGTCCAGGGTTTCCTGGAGCGCATCGTCAGCCAGAAGAACGCCCTTTCCGCACACCGGGCGCTGAGGAAGTTCGTGGAAACCTCCTCCAAGGCTCTCGCAAGGAAACGCAAGGCGGACGAGAAACGTCGCATGAAAGAAGCCGCCGCCCGCGCCAAGGCGGAGCAAGAGGCTCGCGAGGCAGCAGAAAAGGTCAGGGTGGAAAAGGAACGCAAGAAGAAAGAGCGTCTCAAGGTCGAGAAGGCCAAAGCGAAGACCAAAAAAGCCAGGAAGACGGTGAAGAAGGTTGTGAAAAAGGTCGTGAAAAAGGTTGCGAAAAAGGCCGTGAAAAAAGTTCGCACCGGTGGGAAGGCCCGGCAGAAGGCTGCTCGCAAGCCGGTCGCGGCGAAGCGGAAAGTAGCGAAACACAAGAAAACGTCCTCCCGGAAATAAGACCGACGGAAAGACATTCCCATGGTGCACAAGACCGAAAATGACAAGCTCGTGCTGGGAATCCCCAAGGGTTCTCTCCAGGAAAGTACACTGAACCTGTTCGAAAGGGCGGGCTATTCGATCCGCGTATCTTCGCGGGGATACTTCCCCACGATCAACGACGACCGGATGTCCGTGATCATGTTCCGGGCCCAGGAGATGAGCCGCTATGTCGAGGACAACGTCGTCGACGTCGGGCTGACCGGTTACGATTGGGTGCTGGAAAACGGTTCTGACATCGTCGAGGTGACGGACCTTCTGTACGCCAAACAGAAGCTCACGCCCGTCCGCTGGGTGCTGGCGGTTCCGGAAGAAAGCCCGGTCACCAGGCCCGAGCAGCTTGACGGGGGGATCGTGGCGACGGAACTTCTCAACGTTACGAAGAAGTACTTCCAGGACAAGGGTCTGAACGTGAAGGTCGAGTTCAGTTGGGGCGCAACGGAAGTCAAGGCGCGCCTGCTGGACGCGATTGTCGACGTCACGGAGACCGGAAGCAGCCTGCGAGCGAACAAGCTTCGCGTGATCGACACGATCCTGACTTCCTCCACGCGCCTCATCGCCAGTAAAGAGGCCTTCGCCATCGACTGGAAATGCAGGAAGATCGAGAACATCGCCCTGCTTCTGAAAGGCGCCATCGAGGCGAGGGAGAAGGTCGGCCTGAAGATGAATGTACCCCGCAAGTCGCTCGAAGAAGTCGTCTCACTTCTCCCGGCTGAGAAAAGCCCCACCGTCTCCAGCCTCGCCGACGAGAACTGGGTTGCGATCGAGGTGATCGTGGAAGAGAAGATCGAGCGTGACCTTGTTCCGCAGCTCAAACGCGCCGGCGCCACGGGTATTATCACGTATCCGCTTAACAAGGTGATCCCCTGATGCCAAATGCAGGACCACGTCCGTTTATTTTTTTGGCGGGCTTATTTGCCGCCGCGACGCTCGTCTTTGTAACGGGATGCGAGCCCAAAGAGCCCAAAACAACCTCCGCGCCGCAGGTCAGTCCGGAGACGATGCCGGCCGAGGCGACTGTCCCGCTCGATCAGTTGATGCCGCCCATCCCCACCCCTTCCCCCGCGAAAGAGGTCGAAAAGCTTCCGACCCAGGCGCAAAAGACCGTCGAACAGGCCGAGGCACTGCTCGCCAAAGGCAAGCACGCCCAGGCGATGGCGAAGTTCGAACGTGCCGTCGGATTCGCCCCGAACAGCGCGCGTATCCGTCGCGGACTCGCCCTTGCCTACTGGGGCATGGAGAACTACGGAAAGGCGCAGGAGAACCTGGAAAAAGCCCTGAAAGTCGCACCCGACGATCAGAAGGCGCAACTGCTCCTGGGACAACTTTACGCCGGACAGAAACAGTATGCCGACGCCATTCGGGCGTATCGCACCGCGCTTGTGTGCTCGGGGGCCGCGGAGAACGACTCTCTTACCGGTGAGGCGATGTTCCGCCTGGGAGTAATACTGGGACGCGAGGGATATTACCGGGCGGCATTGGACAGCTATACGCGCCTGGGCGCTCTTATCGAAAAACACGGGCGGCTCCTGGCGGACAATCCAGCCCTCAAACCACTGGTCCTGGAACCGGCGCGCCTCTTTACCGAACGTGGCCGCCTGCTCATGAAGCTTCATCGGCCCGAGGAGGCGGCAAAGCTGCTGGCCCGCGCTCACAAGCGGGACCGCACGAATTTGCGAACCGCCCGTCTGCTCATGACGGCGACGATTGCCTCCGATCGGCCGGACCGTGCGGAAAAACTGCTTATCGAGATGGCGGCGGTGCCTGCGCAACGTCCGCAGCTGCAGGTCTTCGTCGAGGCCCTGGTCGCCAAGACGAAAGACTTCTCACTTCCGCGCCGCTTCTGGCGCGCCTGCCGCGAGAAGAACGTCATGACGCCGTCGCTGGCGCTTGCCCTGGCGTCGCTGGCGGAAAGCGCCGGTTCGCGCGACGAGGCGTCGGAAATACTCAAGGTCCTGCTCGATGAGAACCCATCCAACGTCGCCGCCGCTCGCATGCTCGTGCGGATGTACGCACAGAACGGCAAGGCGGACAAGGCGATGGGGCTGCTGGCGCGAACGATAGCCGACAATCCAGCCGCCACGCAGACCGTCCGGGGAGGCCTGAACGAACTGGTCTCGATCGGTCTTGCAGATGATTTCGAACGCCGCTTCGCCCAGTCCATCGAGGGCGAAAAGCTGGAAATCCGACACGCTTTGCGCTACGTGACGGGCGTTCTGGCGGCGCGCCGTGGTAAAAAACTCCTCGCGACGCGACAGTTCCAGCGATCGATCGACCTGCTGGAAAACTTCCTGCCGCCATACGACGCACTGATGGACATTTACGTCCAGCGGGGACGTCGGGATCAGGCCACCGCCCTGCTGAAGCGCATCAGGAAACTCGGCGGAAAGGGCTACTTTTATCCGTACGCCCAGGGGAAGGCTGCTCTTGGTGACGGTCGTCTGGCGACGGCGATGGAGAAGCTCAAGCTCGCCCACAAACGGAACAAACGCCACCTGCCGACGGTAATGCTTCTGGCGAAGGCTTATGTCCGCTCGGGACAACCCAAGCAGGCGACGGACGTTTTGTTCAGGGCGATTCAGGACAATCCGGACGAAGTGGAAGTCTACCGCCGATTGTTCGACCTGTGCATGACGGGGCGCAACTACCAGGCGGCGACCGCCGTCGCAAGCAGGCTCCTCCAGCGCCAGCCCGGTAACGCCAACGGACGGATTATGCAGGCGCGAGTGAGCATCGCACGAGGTAATCGTGACGAGGCGAAGAAGATCCTGGACGAGATACTCCGAAAGGCGCCCGCGAACGCCGAGGCGAAAATCCTGTCGTTGAAAACGAACCTGAACCTTTCCGGAGGGATGCTCTTTCGCAGGGATTACGATTCAGCCGTCAAAACGCTCGATAAAATCGTCCGCATGGACCCGCGCAACACCGACGCGCGTCGCCTTCTGATCGAATTGCATTTCAGCGCAGGACTGTTCGATCGGGCGGCGGTGTCGCTCGCACAATTGCACCAGGCGACGCCCCGCGATACGGCGACGATGCGGGCTTACGTCCTGGCCCTCATGCGCTCCGGGGAGTACAAGTCGGCCAGGCAGGTAATCGCAGACGCACTGAAGCAAAACGGTGACGACGCCATTTTGCGACGAAGCATGATCCGTGTCCTGGGGAGACTGGACGAACACAAAAAGGCGGTCGGACTGGTTAAGGAATGGCTGGGAAAGACAACCAGCAACCCGTCGAAGCAGCTTCTTCGCCTGACACTGCTGGAGGTTCTTACGCGCGACGAAAAGTACGATGCCGCGACGGTAGTGCTGGACGACTGGTACGCCGAGAGCAACGATGACAGTCAAAAGCGGGCCTTGAAGATCGAGAAGGCGCGACTGCTCACCGAGGCGAAGAAATACGACGAGGCTCAGAAGTTGCTGGACAAGATGATCGCCGGGGAAAAGAACCCGAAAAATCTCCGTCGCCTTCGCCTCCGCAAAGCGAGGACGTTCGGGCTGGATAAGGAATTCGCCGAGGCGCATAAGATTCTCGATGCGCTGATCGAAGATGCGGACGCGGACGCAGAGGAAGAGGAAATCGCGCGTTCGACGAAACTCGTCATGTACGCCCAGGCGAAGGACTTCGCAAAAGCGGAGGAATTCGCCAGCCGGTGGATGACCGAATCGCCCGATTCGTTGACGCCGCAACAGATGCTGGTAGCTATCTTCGTGGATGCGGAAAAATACGCCGAGGCGCTCGAGCACGTCGCAAAGTGGACGCCGAAAGAAGGCGCGACGAGCAGGCCTGCGAAGCTCGACAAGGTCCAGCTATGGGCCTGCGAAATGCGCGTCCGCCTGCTCATGATGCAGCGCAAGTTCAAGGTCGCCCTGGAACTCGCCGAAAACTACGCGAAACTAGCGCCGAAAAACTACGAATTGCTCGGGCTTGCCTCTTCGTGCCTCTCGGAACTGGGACGACACAAAGAGGCGATCAGCATGATGGAAAAGTCGCTCGATGTAGTCACGGCCAGGCTGCGCAGCGAGCGCGACGGCAAGAAACGCCGCATGCTCGGAATGGACGTCGCATCGACGCAGAACAACCTTGGGTACATGTACGCCGAGCGGGGCGTGAACCTCAAGAAGGCCCAGGAGCTTCTGAGCAAGTGTCTGCTGGTCCGGCCGGAGATTACCGCCTACCAGGACTCGATGGCGTGGATTCACTACATGCAGGGCAGGTTCCGCGAATCGGGACGGAGGCTGCAACGCCTGGTCGAGCGGAAAGAGGACGAGAATTCGCCTGAGCATCCGGTCATATACGATCACGCCGGGGACGTGTTTTACAGGCTCGGCTGGACCGGCAAAGCGCTGGCGATGTGGAAACGTGCGGCCGAGTTGGGCAAGAAAGACAAGAAACCTTCCCCGGACACCAGGCGATTGCTGAAAACGCTGCCGGACAAGATTCGCGATTTCAAGCGCGGTCGTCGCCCCGAAGTCGCACCCACCGCAGAGGAAATGCAGTCGCGGAACAAGAAGTAGACGCAAAGGAGACAGAGGAGATGTCGGGACATTCCCATTGGGCGAAAATCAAGCGGGCCAAGGCGTCCACCGACGCCAAACGCGGACGAATCTGGAGCAAGCTGGCGCGCAGAATCATCGTAGCCGCCAAGAGCGGCGGCAATCCGGACGACAACCTCCAGCTTCGATACGCCATTGACGACGCCAAGAGCGCCAACATGCCCAACGACACGATCACCAAGGCGATCAAGAAGGGCACGGGCGAGCTGGGCGCCGCGAACTACGAGCAGGTCCTGTACGAGGGATACGGGCCCGGCGGGGTGGCGTTCCTTGTCGATAGCCTCACGGACAACCGCAACCGGACCGCGCCGGACATGCGGAAGCTATTCGAACGGGCCGGCGGGCAACTCGGCGCAAGCGGGTGCGTCGCGTGGATGTTCGAGCAGAAAGGCACTTTCGTCGTCTCATCAGAAGCAGCGGACGAGGAGACGCTCATGGAGATCGCCCTGGAAGCCGGCGCCGACGACGTGACGGCAGAGGGCGACATGTTCGAGATCATCTGCCGACCGGCCTCGTTTTCCGAGGTGAAGGCGGCGCTGGCAGGCAGGGAAATCGAAACCGTCTCCGCGGAGGTGGCGATGGTCCCGAAGAACCGCGTCACCGTCGATGCGAACGTCGCACGGAAGGTCCTGGCCCTCATGGAAGCGATGGAAGACCACGACGACGTGCAGAACGTCTTCGCTAATTTCGATATTCCAGACGAAATCCTCGCCGAGGCGGATGCGGACGGATGAAACCCGCCGGACGCCCCGGGCCATGACGACATGACAAAAACTTTCATCTCATGAAAATCGGAATTGTATCTGACACGCATGGCCGCGCTAATCGCCTCCGCGAGGCGATGGACGCCTTCAGGCAGCGCCACGTCGAGGCGATTGTTCACTGCGGGGACATCGGCTCGCATGATTGTGCGAAAATTCTTGGTTCGAGCACCGCCAAAGCCTACGCCGTCGCCGGAAACATGGATCGCAACACAGCCCGATTGGCGAGGGAAGCGAAAGCGGCGGGGGTTACGCTGTCATGGGAGGTCGTCGAAGTCCCCCTCGGAAACGGCCGGGCACTCGCAGCCACGCACGGACACGATGGGAAAATCCTCTCCGAACTGGTCCGCTGCGGACAGTTTCCTTACGTCTGCCACGGACATACACACGAAAGCAGGGACGAGCAAATCGGACCGGTGCGCGTGATCAATCCTGGCGCTCTGCACAACTCAGCCGTCCACACCATCGCCGTGCTGGACACGCAGACGGATACGCTGGAGAGCATCGAACTGAAACGCTGACGGGGGCAGTACAGCCTTTCCATGCCGTCACGCCGAAATTTATTCCATCCCGTTTTCTTCGCGTTCGAGGCTGAAATATTTGTTCTTGATCCCGTAGGCAGCTTCGCCTTCGCCGCGTGCGAGCGAGATCAGGATGGACCCGCTCGGCAGCTTCCCGCCGTGGGCTTTGGTGCCAAGCGCCAAAAGGTAGTTCACCCAACGATCGTTCGGCATCATGCAATCGTGGCGTGCATACTGAATGATACCGACGGAATTGAAAGGTTCGTTCCGCGGGTCCGGCACGTCGACAAGCGGTTTCGTGAAAACCAGCCAACGTTCGCGCCGCCCAAGGGGATGCATCCCGAAAGCAATATTCTGCTTTCCGTTCAGGGTTTCCCGGCTGATCGCATCGTCGGATCGATGCGGCCAGGTTGCGTTGATTACGGAAGGTGGTTCGAATCCCGTGGTGAAATAGGTCAGTACTTGTGAACGCGCCTGCCATATGCCGATAAAAACGTATTCCGATCCGATTTCACGATCCAGCGTTCGCAGAAAATTCGTAGCGGCTTCCCGCGGATCGGACGATTCTCCGAAGGCCTGGCTGAACTCGCGCCTGACGTTCTCCCCGGCTGATTCGTCGAAAGGGTACAGGACAACGATTCCCGTTACGTCCTCTGCCAGCGACAGCGAAAAACAACCCGTCCGCGAGGTGTCGTCCTTACCGAAACCGACCGCCACTTGCAGGCCCGGCAGGTGCTCCTCGCGCAGGATCAGCCCGGGGTGGTGGGCACCGGCCAGATCTGGCACGGCGATAGGGGCCTTGGTCTCGTGTCCCTGCGACGTTTCTCTCTTCATGGAACCTGTTTCGTGACTGGCCATGATCGGTCTCCTTTACCGAGCGGTTTGCTCACACTTGACATAACGTCCCACACTTGAAACGAGTTCCTCAATTACATACGGAACCACCGATCGTCTCGAATCGTTTTTATGGAGGAAGTATGAAGCTGCGTCGAGGTGTGATGGTCCGTTCGTTACGATGCTGTGCGGTACACCCTCGGCAATCGAACCTGAAGACAGGGAGACGAATCATGCGATACGCGATATGTCTGACGGCGATTACATTTGTAGTCCTGTTGGCGTCCGGCTGCGGGAAATCGGAACCGGTCGGCGGCGTTGTGGGGCTGTATGAAAAAGCCCGCGTCGAGTCTCTCGCGCCTGACATCCCGTTTACTTCCATTTCCGGTAAACAGAGGATGCTTCACCGCGTAAGCCAACCCATCGAGATACTCGCCTTCGTCAGTTCGCCCGGCGATATTTGTTGCCGCCTCGAGCCTGCCCTGGTCACGGCGGCCAGCCGGTTCCGATCGCTGCCCGTTTCGGTGATACAGGTGTCGGTCCCCGAGGGTCAATGCCCACATGGTCCGGGATGCACCGAGACCTGCAATATCGACAAGGGACGCCTCATATCGTTATGCGATCCGGACCGCATCGCGTGGAAGGCCTATGGCCAGGCGGCGCCTGACAGCGTTTTTCTCGTCGGAGAGAACCGGAGGATCATTCAGCGGGGAACGTTGGATTCCATCGGTCCGATCCTTGAAAAGGCCGAAGCGCTCGGCAGAGCTGTCCAAAAACGTTACGAGGGCGGCTAGTCCCGCTGCACGAAGCTTTCCGTATCGTCGCTTGCGGTCCATTCGATAGCAAGGACCGTGACGTCGTCTTCAGGCCGGCCCGACGTACGTAATTGAACTTCGCGCATGATCGTTTCGACCTGTTCGGAAAGGCCCAGGCCGGCGCTTTCCAGAATGACTCGTTCCAGTCCACTCGTAGCGAGCATGTTCGCAGGCGCACCGGCCTCGATGACGCCGTCGGTGAACAGGAACAACCGGTCCGATGTCTTGAGGGCGACCGATTCGGTGGACCAGTGCACATCGCGCAAGGCGCCTATCAGCGGTCCGGTAGGCTCCAGCCGGCGAATATCCCCGCCGGACAGCAGCAGTCCACCGGGATGCCCCGCCGCGCAGTACGTCCACGTTCGCCGGCCCGGCTGCCAGATGCCCACGCACGCGGTGACGAACCGCCCTTCGGTTACGCATTCGATCAGGTCCCTGTTGACCAACGATATCGCCTCGGCGATATCGTCCTGCTCGGAAAGCCTGCGATGGAGGGACATCTTGACGACACCGGTGAGCAGCGCAGCGCTGACGCCGTGTCCGGAAACGTCGAGTATCGCAAACGCGATCTTCCCGTCGGGAAGGGCGAACACGTCGTACAGGTCGCCGGCTACCTGTTCGGCGGGTCGATAATCGGCCTCGATGGTAATACCTTCCATCGCCGGAAGCGAAGTCGGAAGCAGGTTCTCCTGTATCCGCCTGGCGCTTTCCATCTCGGCGACTTGACGGTTCTCGTGCCTTTCCAATTCGTCCGCCATGGCGTTGAAGCGTTCGATGAGCAGGCGGATTTCCGACGGTCCGGATGTCTCCGCACGCGCGGAGAAAATCCGCGCCGACCATTTACCGGCTACGCTCGTCAACGACTCGATCGGTCGAAGGGACCAGAAATGTATCGCGAGGAATATCAGTACGATTATAGCCAGCGCCGTAGCGCCCGCCGTTGCAGCCCGGCTGAGCAGTTGCGCGCGGAGGATGGTTTCCACATGGTCGAGATATTGCGCCAGTACGATCGTTGCGCCGTCGTCGTCCGTTATACGAACCTGCGCAAGCCTGTGATTGCCGACGTTCAGGACTTCCTTTTCCCCGGCGGAGAGGATCGCACGTTCGACGGCCGGACCGCTATGCTGACGAGCGCCGGCAAGTACGCGCCCGTCGCTTCCCAGCACGAGGATGTGATGGCCCGGTGATATGTGCTCGTTCATCTGTGCGCAGAACGCGTTGATGTATTCGGCGAACCGTGCGGGATCGGCTATATACCTGCGTGCTACCTGCAACGCGCGGGCCTGCTCGATGAGCGACGATCGAAGCCCCGCCATATGGACCTGATATTCGCGACGATAGTCCAGGTACATCCCGATCCCCGTGGTCGTCAGAACGATTCCGACCAGGGCGAGAGTAAGCCTCATCCTAAGCGAGCCGCGAACCTTCGGGCGCGGCGATTTGTTGTCGGAGGAGTTCATAAATATGGATCGGGCGCATTACGCACCCGTTCGACATGCTGAACGATTGACTGTCCTGTTTCGTTGCATTCGGCGTGCGGCCCGCGCAGATATACCGTGCGGGATCGCATCGAGCGGGCGTCTCAGGCCTGCTCCTGGCCTATCGTATGGACGACCAGCGTGTTGGTTTTTCCGGGCTTGTGGATAGGTCTGCCGGCTAGGAGGATGATCTTATCGCCCTCTTTTGCGAGGTTCTGCGTCCGCGCGAAATCGGCAGCTATCGCAAGAACATCCCGCGTGTGCGTCGGCACGGCCGCCTGACGTGCGATTACGCCATAGTAGAGACACACGCGACGCAGCGCGGAAGGATCGTGCGACAGCGCCAGGATCGGACACGGAAGCCTGTTCTTGGCGAGCATGAGCGCGGTCGTCCCCGTAAGCGTGTAGACGGCGACGGCGGATATGCCCTCGAGGGCGATGATCTCCCGCACCGCGGCGGCAACCGCGGCGGTGGTCGGCTCGGGCGCGTAAGTAACCCTCGTAACCGAGGTGGTCTCGTCGTCATACGCCTGCACCTTCTCGGCGATGGCGTTCATCATCCTCACCGCCCCGACAGGATATTTCCCCACGGCGGTCTCGCCGGAAAGCATGACGGCGTCCGCGTGGTCCAGCACGGCGTTGGCGACGTCGGATACTTCCGCGCGAGTCGGCGTGGCGCTGTCCGTCATGGTCTCCAGCATCTGCGTGGCGATAATGCAGGGCTTTCCGTGCTTCTGGCAAAGATGGGCGATTTTCTTCTGCGCTACGGGAACGGCAGGCAGGTCCATCTCCACGCCCAGATCGCCACGGGCCACCATTATCACGTCGGCGACGGCAATGATCTCTTCGATCCGCGCAACGGCCTGGGGTTTTTCGATCTTCGCCACGATGTGCGCGGCGCTGCCGGTGGCGTCAAGCACGTCGCGAAGGGCCTGCACGTCATCGGCCGACCGCACGAACGACAGGGCGACGTAATCGAAGTCCCTGTCGGCGATCCACTCGGCGTCCCGGCGGTCCTTTTCCGTCATGGCCGAGAGCGTCAGATGCGTATCGGGCACGTTTACACCCTTGCCGCTGGATAGCACCCCGCCGAGCACAACCCGGCAGCGAAGTTCGTCCGGCGGGCAGGTTTCGATGACCTCCATGCGAATCTTCCCATCGTCCAGGAGGATCGTGTCGCCCTTGGCAACTTCGTCCACCAGTTCCGGCAGCGTCGTACAGATGCGGCCGGTAAGCCCCTCGATAGGTTCGCGCTGAATGACGAGCTCCTGCCCCTCGGCGAGCAGCGCCGATCCGCCGGCCATCATTCCAACACGAATTTTGGGCCCGCACAGATCGGCCATCACCGCGAGAGGTCTGCCGATATCCTGCTCGACCTGGCGGATGTTCCGCAGATACGCCTCGCGGGAATCCGCGTCGCCGTGGGAAAAGTTTATCCGGAACACGTCGCATCCCGCCCGCGCCAATTCGCTGAGCACCTTTGTTTCTCCGCTTGCGGGTCCGACCGTCGCCACGATTTTCGTTCGTATAATCATGTCGGAATTGTACGCGCCTCGATCAGCTTCCGCAAAGCAGTAACAACGCACCCCGGCGGGATGTCGCCAAGGGTTCTCCCGGCGATAGTTCGCACGCGCGGTCCGATAGGTGCAAAATGCTCCTCGCGGGAAGGCCCGAACAGCGTAAGGGTAGGCGTTCCGACGCACCCGGCAAGGTGGGCCGGTCCGCAATCGCCGCCGACGAACGCAGCCGCTCCCGCCAGTACGCCCGCCAGAATCGGCAGGGGCGGGCAACTCAGCGTCGCAAACTCGCGCCGGATAGTATCTAGCTTCCCGGCGTCCCACCGGTCCAACTCGACCGGCCCGAGCGTTATCAGCATTTGGCGAGTTCCGATATTCCCCGCAAGAGACGCGATCAACTCCCGCGGAAGGCATTTTTCTTCGCTCCCTGCGCCGACATGCAAAACAACGTAGGGCCTGTTCGCATCGACGCCACTGCTCTTTAATGCGTTGTCCGCCTGCTCGCGCCACTCCCGCGGAACCGCTCGTGCCGCCGGTGTTTTCCCACTAACCTCCATGCCGAGCATGTCGCACCACAGATCCAGCAGGTGCCCGCGAAAATCCTCGCTCGGACGAATCGGCAGGAACGCCGCACTTTCCGCACCGCACATGCCCGCCAGGCGAACGGACGCTTCGCCGCTTTCCTCGCAGAAACAACTGATCAGCCTGTCGTGCCCGCCCAGCATGCAGGGCAAGCGGCACTCTTTCAGCGGCGTGTCGGAGAAGCACTCGTGCATGGGAAGCGTCTCGAAGTCCATCGCCCGCTCGACGACGCCCAATCCCCGCAGAAGGTCGGCCTTTTCCTTGCCCGCGACCAGCGTAACGTCGCCGCCGGTGCGTTCCAGAAGCCGGCTGAATATTATCACGTCGCCCAGCGCGCCGGGATGCACCGCCAGAATTTTTTGTCGGAGATTATCGCCCTGCTCGTTCATCGTGGCTGGTCGATCCATCCGCCGCCCAAGAGGCGCTGGTCCTGGTAGACAACAACCGCCTGCCCGGGCGTAATCGCGAGTTGGGGCTGGTGGAACTTGACGTCGAACGAGCCGCTCCCTGTAACGCTCACTCTCGCCGGACAGCCGCGATGGTTGTAGCGTATCTGCACCGTCGCCTCGAACGGCTCTTTCGGCGGCGCCCAGTGCCAGTTCGCCCCCGACGCGCTCAGTCGGGACGATAGCGATTGCTCTCGCGTGCCGATAGTTACCGTCGCCGTTTTCGGATCGATATGCGTAACGTACATCGGCACGCCGGCCGCGACGCGAAGCCCGCGGCGCTGTCCTATGGTGAACCGCGCGTACCCGTCGTGCTCGCCGAGGATTTCTCCGTCGGCGTTGACGATATTTCCGGGTCGCAGCGCCTCGGGCGCCCGAGCGCGCAGCAGCGAAACGTAATCGTCGTCCGGGACGAAGCATATCTCCTGGCTGTCGGGTTTATCGTGGACGTTCAGGCCCAGTCGCCTTGCAATCCCGCGAACGGCCAGCTTCTCATCCACCCACCCTATCGGCAGGAGAATGCGATTCATCGCATCGCGAGCGACGTCGAACAGCGCGTAGGACTGGTCCTTTCGCCCGTCGAGCGCTCTCAGTATCGCCAAGTCGCCCGCGACGGATCCCATTCGCGCGTGGTGTCCGGTGGCTACGCAATCGATCCCAAGCGTCTCGGCCCGTTCCAGAAGGCGGCCGAATTTAATCCGGGAGTTGCACAGGATGCACGGGTTGGGCGTTCGTCCGTGAGTGTACTCTGCCGCGAAGTGCTAGATTATCGGCTCGAAGTCCGCCGCCAGGTCCAGCACGAACAGCTCGATCCCCAGTTTCTGCGCTACGCGCCGCGCGTCGGCGGCGTCCCGCGGGCTGCAACATCCCTGCGAACGACGATCCGCCCCTCCGGACGAACCGAGGCACATGAAAACGCCGGTCACGTCGCAACCGGCCTCCAGCAGCATCGCGGCGGCGACCGACGAATCCACCCCGCCGCTCATCGCCAGAAGAACCTTTTTTCCATTACCTGCCATGGGATAATCATTGTATCGTGGGCGCCGCCCGATGCGGAAGCATTGACAAACGCGCGCCGCGGGATTCTATTGTTCGCGAAAGGAAATACGCTTTGACGGAATGGCTGGTCGATTTCTTCGGAAACCCTTACGTGATCATGGTCCTGCTGACTTTTGCTCCGTTTCTGGAGCTGCGTGCGAGCATACCTTACGGGATATGGAAGTTCGGCCCTGAGCAGTGGCCCATCGTATTCGTCGTCGCGGTCGTCACGAATATCCTGCTGGCGCCGATAATCTACATCCTTCTGGACAAGTTCCTTCACGTACTCCTGCGGATTCGCGTGGTGGATAAATTCTGGAACGGCGTGATCCTGCGCACGCAGAAGAAAATCCATCCGAAAGTGGAGAGATACGGCGTATGGGGGCTGGGCGTGTTCATCGGCGTGCCGCTGCCGGGTTCCGGCGTGTACAGCGGAGCGTTCGGCGGGTACGTACTGGGCTTCAGCTTCCGCAAGTTCATGATCGCCGCGGTCATGGGCGTTCTGATCGCCGCCGCCGTCGTCACGGTGGTTATGCTCACCGGCGCAACGACCTTCGAGTTTTTCATCAAGAAAACCTGATCGTTTCATAACCACAGAGCACTCAGAGGCAAAACTATCTTTTACAACAAGAGATATTACAAAGCGGCCCCGCCTGCCTTCGGTTTGCGGCCAGATATGAGAGTTCCACAGAAGAACGAACAAAACAGGGTTTCTTTCCAAAAGCTTTCCGCTTGCGCAGTAAATGTTTTAAAATAGGAAACTCAGTGTCCTCTGTGATCTCCGTGGTGAAATATTCGGATTAAAACCTGATCGCGGCGCAGCGGCGCGCCGCCGGGAGATTCGCCATGACGATATCAGCGAAAGATCGCAGCGAGCTTGTCCGGCTCGCACGCCAGTCCGTCGAGGCGGAAGTCCGCGGCCAGGAACCACCCGAATGCGAAAACCTCTCCGGCGTGTTCGGTGAGATGCGGGGCTGCTTCGTTACGCTCACGAACCGCGGACAGCTTCGGGGGTGTATTGGAATATTCCAGCCGCAGGAGCCACTGGGCAGGCAGATATGCGAAATGGGCGCCGCGGCGGCGCGAGACCCGCGATTCACCACGAACCCCATCACGCCGGACGAGCTAAGCGAGCTGGAAGTGGAGGTCTCTGTCCTCTCCCCGCTGGCCGAAACTTCCGATCCGCAATCGCTGCAAGTCGGAACGCACGGGATCTACATCGTCCGGGGCTACCGGGCGGGTTGCTTCCTGCCGGAGGTGGCGACGGATATGGGCTGGGACGCCGTAGAGTTTCTCGACCACTGCTGCACATCCAAGGCGGGACTGCCGAGCGGCGCGTGGCGGGAGAAAGACACAAAGGTCTACCTTTTCACGTCCGAAAAGTTCGGCGAGTAACTCGTAGATTCCGGTGTATTGCCCGATGGATAATGGTTTTACACCAAGGGACGGGTAGCGTAGAATCAGAGCAGTAAAAAAGCTGACCCCAAAGGTCAAAACCATGAATGATGAAATACGAACTATCGTTGGTGATCTGCGGAATCGGCTGGAGCGGCTGTACGCCAAAGACCTTCACAGGGTAGTGCTTTACGGCTCGCATTGCCGCAGCGGGGCTACCGTCGAATCCGACATAGACGTTCTGGTGGTTCTTTCAGGCGAAGTAAATGCAGCACAGGAAATATCCCGCACCATCGACGACGTTTCGGAGATTTCGCTGCGGCATAATGTTGTGATAAGCTGCATGTTCATCTCGCGGGACGAATATGAGAAAGGCCAGGGCCCACTTCTGACGAACGTCCAACGAGAGGGTATTGCCATATGAACGCCCAGCAGCAACTGCTTCTAAAAGAAGCGGTTGCCAGCCTCGAGGCAGCCCGTTTGTTGCGCAAAGGAGAATTCTATGGGTTTTCGGCTTCTCGGGCATATTATGCCATGTTTTATGCCACCGAGGCGATTCTGCTCAGCAAGAATTTGACCTTCTCCAAGCATGCCGGTGTGATTTCCGCATTCGGCAAACACTTCGTCAAGAGCGGCGCTGCCGGTCCGGAATACCATCGCTACTTGATAGAAGGCATGGAATTGCGGCATGTAGGGGATTATGGGCATAGTTTCGAGATCACCGCCGAGCAAAGCGACCATCAGATTCGCCATGCCGAGAAATTTATAGAGCTGGTCGAAAAATTGCTCGATTGAACACCGATTCGGAAATACAGAACTGGCGAACGCGCTACAAGGCGGGGCAATAGGCTGGCAAAAGCTCGTGACTATTTCTTGCCCATCTCGCGCTGCCTGCGGAAGAAGTTTGTGAGCATTTGTCCGCACTCGGCTGCCTTTACGCCGGAGATTACATCCAGGCGATGGTTCAACCTCTCGTCCGAGCATATCCGGTAGAGCGTATCGACGGCGCCGGCCTTGGGGTCCGCTGCGCCGTATACCAGGCGTTCCATGCGGGCCAGGACAATCGCCCCGGCACACATGCAGCACGGTTCCAGCGTAACTACGAGCGTGCAATCGCCCAGCCGCCAGTCACCCGTCGCAGCGGCTGCGGCGCGAATCGCGAGCATCTCGGCGTGTGCGGTCGGATCGGCATCGACGATCCTGCGGTTGTGAGCGGCGGCGATAATCGCCCCGTCGCAAACCACCACCGCGCCTATCGGAACCTCGCCGAGTTTTTCAGCGAGCCGGGCCTGCTCGATGGCAGCCGACATGTACTCGTCGTATTCGACAGGTGTGGCCGTCATTTTATAAAAAACTCCACTTTTTGGCAGATACGATCGGCGACGCTGCCGGCTGAATCGTTGGCGAAAACATCGAACCAGAGTACGTCCGCCATCCGTCTCTGCCAGGTCCGCTGCCTTTTAGCCATTCGCCGCGTGTTGATCTTTATCCGTTCGAGCGTTTCAGCCAGCGTCATCTCGCCCTGGAGATGCTCGATCATCTCGGCGTATCCAATCGCAGCGGCGGCCTGCATGGAAAGCCCGGCCGGCTCGGCCAGGAGAGACTCGACCTCCTCGCGCAGGCCCGATTCGATCATGCGCTTCGCGCGAGCGTTAATCCGATGGTGCAGGTCTTCCCTTTCGCGGCGCAGGCCTATGAATACACACTCATAGCGCCGCAACGTGTCCCATTGTTTCTGCAACTCACTTATGGGCCTGCCCGTCGACCGGTACACCTCCAGCGCGCGGATGATACGCTTGGCGTCGTTGGTTCCTATGCGCTCGGCGGAGACAGGATCGAGACGCGCAAGGGCGGCGTGCAGTGCGGCGATCCCCTCCTCTTTCGCCTGCGCCTTGAGCGACGAGCGGATTTTCGGATCGGCGGCCGGGCCGTCGAAAAGCCCTTCCGTCAGCGCCTTGACGTACAGGTTCGTCCCTCCCACCGCCAGCGGAACTGATCCAGCCAGGGATATTTCCTCGATCGCCGCATCTGCCTGCCGTACGAAGCGTCCCACGGAAAACCCCTCACCCGGCTCGACGATATCGATGCAATGGTGCGGTACTTCCGAGCGCATCTTCGGCGATGGCTTACCCGTGCCGATATCCATGCGGCGATAGACCTTCATCGAATCGACGCTGACGATCTGCCCGTCGATACGTTTTGCGATTTCTCGACCTACCGCGCCCTTTCCGCATGCGGTGGGTCCCAGGATGAACCAGACCTTTGTCACGACAAATCCCCAGCCCCAGGTCCCTGGTCCCCGCTTTCCGCTTCTCCCACGCGGTGCAGACCGCCCAGGCCCCTGCGTGCGGCCAGTCGATATAGCGACACGTACAGCGACGGGACCACCACGAGCGTCAGCACCGTTGCGAAGGCAAGGCCGAAGATGACGGCTATCGCCATGGACGACCACCACTGGCTTGACTCGCTTTTGGTAACGAATCGCATGATATGGAAGTCGAAGCTGATACCGGTCGCCATCGGGATCAATCCGAGAATCGTCGTGGTCGCCGTCAGCAGCACGGGGCGCAATCGCGTCAGGCCGGCCTGGACGGCTGCCTCAACGACCCGCATTCCCCGTCGCTGCAATCGGCGGGTGTAGTCCAGCAGGACAATGGCGTTATTGACCACGACGCCGGCGAGGCTTATCACACCTACACCCGTCATTATGATTCCGAACGGCATATTGAAGATGATCAGCCCGACGAACACACCAATCAGCGACAGCATGACCGTTACCATTATGATCAGCGGGACCGAAAGCGTGTTGAACTGCGTCACAAGGATTCCGACGATCGCAAAGAGTGCTATCAGGAACGCCCGCATGAGAAACGCCGCAGCATTGTCCTGCTCTTCCTTCTCACCGGCGTAGCGAAGGTCGTAGCCGGACGGGAGAGCCAGCTTCGCCAGGCGCTTCCGCACGTCTTTCAGCACTTCCGTTCCAAGCCTTCCCTCGGCGTCGGCGGTGACGGTGACGACGCGATGCTGGTCGATGCGATTGATGGTTCCCAGCCCTGGCGAATAACGGAACCTTCCGAGCGAGCTGAGGGGTACCGCCTTTCCCGTGCGGTTCGGCACGCGCAGGCGAAGCAGGTCGTCAATCCGCCTTCGCTGTGACTCCGCAAGGCGGACCGTGATGTCGTAATCGTCCGTAAACACGCGGAACGTTCCGACCTTCGCGCCGAACAACGCCGTTTTCAGGAAGTTCCCGACGATGGCGGTGTTCAACCCGAGTTGCTTTGCCCGCTCCCTGTCCACGTCAAACAGAAGCTCCGGTCGGGCGACCTCCAGGTCGCTTCGCGCATTGACCAGCCCGGGCACATCGGCGATAAGGCGCAGCGCCTCATCGGACAGGGCCTTGAGACGGGATATCTCACTGCCGATGATTCTGACGGTCACGGCTGCACCGGTCGGCGGGCCCTTCTTCTCCTTCTCGATTTTCACCTCGACGACGGGGACGTCCTCGAGGGCGCGTCGAATCCGTTTGACCGTCTCGACTGAGGGGGTGTCCCGCTTGGCGTAGTCCACGAAGAGGACCGTCAGGTTCCCGACGTGCGGGCCGCTGGCCCCACCGCTCAGCATGGATGCCTTGCCCCCGGACGATCCGACGTTCGTAAGAACGTATTCGATGATCTCCGAACCGGTCGTGTCCGTCCGAAACGGTTCGATACGCCTGGCGACCTGCTCCGACAGCCTGTTCATGTCTCGCACGTTCATTCCCTGCGGCCCGCGAAGGTTCACGATCGCCCGGCGGGGGTCGATTTCGGGAAACAGCTGCACGCCGGAATTATATTTCCCGAAAGCGATGCCGACGGAGGCGAGTACGAGCACCGCCAGTCCTATCGTCACCACGCGATGGTTCAGCGCGACGATCAACAGTTGCCGGTATCCCCGAACAAAACGCCCCTCGCCTTCCTTGCGCCGGCGCGAGTTTCCTCCACCACCGAAAAGCGAGGCAACGACCGGGCTGATAAACAATGCCACGAACAGCGAACATGAAAGCGTGATGATCACGGTCATCGGGAGGTATTTCATGAACCCGCCCATGATCCCGGGCCAGAACACCAGCGGGCAGAACGCAGCGATGGTGGTAGCGGTCGATGTTATCACCGGCCAGGCTACTTCCGCGGTGCCTTTCATCGCGGCATGCAGACGATCACGTCCCATCTCCATGTGCCGGTAGATGTTCTCGACGATCACTATCGCGTTATCCACCAGCATCCCGAGCGAGAGGATCAGGCTGAACAGGACCACCATGTTCAACGTCAACCCCAGAAGCTGTATGACGGCGAAACTCATGAGCATGCTCAACGGGATCGCCAGCGCAACGATAAGGCTCGTCCGCAGCCCCATGAACAGCATGAGAACAGCCACCACGAGCAGAAGGCCCGAAAAGACGTTGTTCTCCAGGTCGCTGACCATCATGTTGATGTCCTTGGACCCGTCGTCGGTGATCTCGATCTTGACGGTCGCGGGCGCTTCGAGCTGGAACCTCCGGACAATCTCCTTGACGTAGGCGGCTATCCGGACGATGTTCGCACCCACTCGTTTTTTGACAGCCAGCATCACGCTTTGACGCCCATCCAGGCGGGCGTAGGTCTGGCGGTCCTTGAACGTATCGCGCACCTCGGCGATGTCCGAGAGGTAGATCGGCTTTCCGTCGCGCTCGGTAAGCTTGAGATTGTTGATCTTCTCAGGTTCCTGGAACTCGCCGGGAATGCGCACGTTGAACTTCATGCCGGGAGTTTCCAGGCTGCCCGCGGAGATGTTCAGGTTCTCCGTCGGGATCAGTGCAAGAACTTCCTCCACCGTCAGGCCGTACGCCGAAAGGCGGTCCGGGTCTATCTCGATGCGTATCTCGCGCTCCAGGGCGCCAAGGACATCCGCCGACAGCACGCCCTTGATCGTCTTTATCCTGTCCTCGAGCTGATCGGCGATCGCCTTGAGAACTACCGGCGAGACCTCCCCGGAGACGTTGATCATCATGATCGGGAACTCAGCCATGCTTATCTCGCTGATGACCGGTTCCTTGCGAAGCTCGTCGCTGGGCAGATCCTCCTTGGCGAGATCGACCTTGTCCTTCACGCGCCGTAGCGCGTCGGACAGCTCGACGTCCGGGTAAAACTCGACGATAATCGTCGAGAACCCCTCGGCGCTCGTGGAGCGTACTTCCTTGACGCCGTCGACACCCATCAACTCGTTTTCGATCTCGTTGGTAACCTGCGATTCGATGTCAGCCGGGGATACGCCCTCGTACGACGTGGTGATGATGATATACGGGACCTTTACGTCGGGCGCCGCCTCCCTCGGCAGGGTGACGTAGCTGTACGCTCCGGCGATAATGATCAGAAGGACGAGAACCGCTATCGTCGTGCGGTTCCGCAGGGCTGCGTCGGAAAGAATCATGCTAGTTCGCCCCTTCTTTCGACCGGCGTGCCGGATTCCCAGCCGTCTTCGTCGATCGCGTTTTCACCACCGGCGGGTCCGAAGGAGCGCTCGCAGAACCCGGCTGGGCCTGCCCGACGATTCTCACCTTCTGTCCGGGCCCGCAACGCCGGGTTCCCCCCACGATCAACAAGTCGCCCGCTTTCAAATCCGATCCCGGAAGAACCCGAATCCGATCGCCGACGATCGACCGCATGTCGATGCGAATGTCTTTTATGGAGCGGACGACTCCGCCGCGGGCGACGTTCACCATGTGACCATTTTCCAATGCGATCACCGCCTGGAGGGGGATCATTATCACACCTTGCAGGTCGCGCCGTTTCAGATCGACCGTCACGATCTGTCCGGCACAAAGTCTTCGCTCCGCGTTGGGTACGGTTATCTCGGCCCGCGTCGTCCGGGCGAGAGGTTCGGCGATTTTGCTGATGTACGTGATCCTGCCGGTCAGCTTCAGCGAATCGTCGATGCTGCTGGAAATTTTTACCTCGTCATTCTTCCGGAGGTATCCGATTTCGCGTTCGGGAATGTTCACGACGACCTTGACGATGTCGATATCCACGATCTGAGCCACCGTCGTTCCCGGCTGGACGTACTCGCCAATCTCGACCGGTATCCGATTCACGATTCCGTCGACCGGCGAGACTATCTCCGCACGATCGAGCTTCGCCTGGGCTTCCTCGAGCGTCGCCTTGCTTATCGCCATGGCGGTGAGGGCTTCGTCCAGGTCGCGCTTCGTCGATACGTTCCGTTTCATGCCGTCGGCGATACGCCGATAATCGCGAACCTTGTATTCGTAGTCAGCCTTCGCCAGATTACGCGCCGCCTTCAGCAGGTCCGTGTTCAGGTACATCAGCACGGCGCCGGCCTTCACGCGATCACCCTCCTCCAGCATGCAAACCTCCGTCCCACCGGCAGTACGCGGGGTTCGGACCTCGCCGAACCGTTCGATTCGACCGGGAACTTCCGCGGCCACCTTCACGACGCGATTGGCTTCCACGCTTCCGTCCAGGCGGAACTTCTCCGGCATGGAAGCTATCACCGTCACTTTCTCGACGGTGACGTTCACCGGTGGAACGACGGTTTTTTTCACCTCTTTCTTCCTGACAGGCAGCAGAGAAACCACGACCACGATCAGCACCGACGCGCCGAGTATCGCCGCGGGCGCGAACCTTTTCTCCAACTCCCGACGACGCTTTTTTCTCGTTTCGTTCATGAACCCACCTCACCATCCTGTCTTGAGCGCGTCAGTCCCATGAGGACCGCCTGCTTCAATGCCGCAAGAAACGTCTCGTCAATCTTCAAGCCTACGTCGAACGCCAGTTGAAGCCGTATGCCGTCCATCACCGCCAGTATCAGCGACGAGCCGATCTGGGGAGCGAAAGTGGGATGGAATTCGCCCGACTTGACCCCCTCGGTTATGATCGAGGAGAGGATTTCACGCCAGTGGGCGTATATCGACGAAAACGTCTCGGAAATCCGTCCGGGCTGCTCGCGGGCGGCTATCGCCCAGAACTCCATCATCAGGCGGGCGATTTCGTGAAGAGTCACGATCTTTTCCGCCCAATACGCCAGCACCCACTCCATCTTTTCGGTAGCCGTTGTCGTGCCGGCAATTACGCGCTCGGTTTCCGCCTCGACGCTGCTGACATATTGCATGAAGACCTGCTCGAACAGATCCTCCTTGCTCTTGAAATAGTTGTAGACGCTCCCCTTGGAAATACCCGCAGCCGAGGCGATATCGTCCATCTTTGTCGCGGCATAACCGTGATCGCCGAAGACGCGCTCGGCGGCAGAGATAATCTCCTGCCGACGGTGTTCCATGCGTTCGTCCATTTTCATCATTTCCCGATCCCTCATGCCAAGTCCCTGGCCCATGACTCCGCCATTGACTGACCGGTCAGTCAATACAATGATAGCATACCTTCCCCCTTCGGTAAAGATTTTTGTCATTTTTTGCCTCCACTTCGGCGAAGCCAAGTAACACCAGGCAAAGCAAGCAGTTACGCCTGGGACTAGAGACGAAAAGCGGGGTAATCAGATCGAAACGCGACAACCCCGCTCGCTTGCGTTCGCGGCAAGTTCTTGAATCTGTAATCTGCGATCCGCAACGTGTTATAATACCCCCCTGCCGAGATCAGTCCGTTCGAAAAACAGGAGACAGAATCGATGGATGTTATGGAAGCTGTTCGAACCCGCAGGAGTGTCCGAAAGTACTCGCCGCGACCCATTCCCGAAGACGTCCTGGCGGAGATGCGCGAGGCACTGCGCTGCGCGCCGTCGGCGTGTAACAATCAGCCCTGGCATTTCGTGCTCGTGGTCGATCCCGATCGACGGCGTGAACTCGTCGAGACTGCCTGCGGCAAGTGGTCATGGATGCTTGATGCGCCTCTGATCGTCGTAGCGTGCGGGCTGGACGGCCTGGCCTACCAGCGAATGGGCGGGTCCGGCAGCAGCATGGACGTTGACGTTGCGATCGCGCTGGACCACCTGACGCTGGCAGCCGTCGCTCGCGGACTTGGAACGTGCTGGATCGGCGCGTTCGACGAAGTCGCGGCGAAAAAAGTACTCGGCGTACCGGAGACGGTTAAGATCGTCGCCATGACGCCGCTGGGATACCCAGCCGCCGCCGATCTGAACAGGCCGCTCGAACCGGACAAACGAAAGGACCCCTCGGAGATATTCAGTATCGACCGATACGCCGGAGCGGAATGATTTTTTGAAAGTTTTGAATATTCCAATGAAGCGTGGAACCGCATGTTCTCGCAGACCAGGTACACAATAAAAGCGATCCGTGCGTCGAAAAAGGTGGCCGATCGCCTCGGGCTGAGAGTCCCAAAATGAAGGCGATCATGGACTGGGTCCGGACTCACACGCATCGTGTAATTGCAAGTTGATCGTAGTAAACCGCCGTGGCGATCGTTATACTTAGTGGACTCTGGCGGAGTTTTTTCGCCGTCATCTGGAGCGGTGTGCGCAACGCGCATCTCTCCCGGAGAAGCGTAATGGCGCGAGTGATCGCATCGGCATGCTTGATTACCCTGCTTGCGTCGGTGGCCGCCGGCGACAAGCTCGTGCTCCTCGACGGACGAACGTTCACCGGAACCGTCACCGTCGAAGGTCAAAGCGTTCGTATCGACATGCCCTACGGCACGCTCCGATTCGCGCGGGAAGAGGTCCTGCTGATCGACTTCAAGGACACGCCGGAAACGAAACTCGCCAAGAAGCTCGCCAAGACCCATCTGGACGATCCCGATGCGCTGTTCAAACTGGCGGAGTGGGCGACGGCCAATTCGCTCGATCGACAGGCAGACACGCTGTACGAGTTGATCCTGAAGCTCGAAACAGACCACCAAGGCGCTCGCCGACGGATGGGTTTTGTCCGAATCGACGGAACGTGGCTCGAGTTCGACGTGGCGTTGGAGTTGGCGCGCAGCAAGTTGGCGGCCGGGCAGTACCGCCCCCTGCTTAAGGACGTTCTTCCGGCGCTCGATGCGGCGGCCGGCACAGCCGAAAGGCGGAGGAAGGTTCGCGAGCTTATCGGAATATCCCAGTTGCGATCGAAAGACTTCGCCGCGGCGGAGAAAACGTTCACGGAGTTGTCCGCCATCGACAGCGACGACGCTCCCCGTTACGCGACGATAGCCGAAATTCTCAAGTCCAGCAAAGACGGCATGTACGTTCTTACCGAACCTTACCCGCCCCAGGGCCGACTGGTCGCTTCGAGCGGCGAACGGCTCGAAGCCGGACCTGTCTCCCTCGCCAAGCCACAGGTCCTCCAGGCGGCGCTGCGGGAGAAGGCCAAGAAGGAAATCGACGCGGGAAGGAAGCTCCTGTCCGAAGCGCTCAAGTCGGAGGCGACGGACCCCGAGGCGGCGAAGGGAAGGTACTTCCAGGCGTCGCAGGCGTTCGATCGCGCCGAATCGCTGGTTGCGAATATCGCCAGGAGTTGGCGGATCGAGATATGCCGACGGCGAATCGCCGTAGCGAGAAAGGACATCGACCTGGGCGCTCAGAAATTCGTGCGGGAGCAGGAGACGCTGGGGCATCGGAACCTCTCGGCTGCGGACTATCGCGGAAAGCTGCTTCGCCTCATGCATCGTCTGAACTCCGTTCGGGGAGACTTGCAGAACATCCTCACCATCGCCAAACCCTACCCGCGGGAACTCGTACTGGAGGTGGGCTGGGCCCAGGCGGACCTCAAGCAGATCGCCAAAATGCGTCAGACGCTCATGGAAGAACTGAATGGCGACAACTAGAAAACTGGTCCTCGCCGGCGCGTGCCTTGCCTCGGGCCTGTGCGCGGTGGCGGCGTTTACGCCGTCGGTTTTCGACACGACTGTCGCAATGCAGTCGGCGTTGACGCTGCTGGACGACGGGCAGTACGTCGCGGCGGATCGAGAGGCGATGGCGCTGGCGATGCGCTCGGAAAAATCCGCGTGGCGCGCTTGGATGATCGTAGCCGCGGCGCGCCGGCGAGCTGGTCGATACGCCTCGGCGCTGCGCGCGTACCGCCTGTTCCTCGCCTCGTGCAGAAGCAACAGTTTGCGCGAGTACGTCCTCCGGCAGATGGACTCCTGTCGCGAGGCGATGAATCCACCCCCGCGGCACGTGCCCGCTGCGCGCCGCCTGAATGACAATGATCTTCGGGAACTCGCGAAGGTCTCCCCGCAGATCAGCACGGAATCCACGGAGCATTTCGTGATACGCGCGCCTAACGCTCGGCTGGCGAAGCTCCTTGCCGTCGAGGCGGAAAGTGCCCTGCGACGTATCCGCCAAAACATCCTCGCCGTTCAGGACTACCCGCACAGCGTGGACGTGTACGTCTGGAGCGACCACAAAAGTTACCTCGCACACGCCAGCGACGCCCCGGAATGGTCGGGCGGAAGCTTTACGTTCTCGACGTCCGAGGGGAACGTGACCCGCAGAATCGACCTGACGCAGCTGGACAGAAACGGCAAGTTCGCGACGATCATGCTCGACCGCATTCTGCCTCACGAACTAAGCCACCTGGTCATTCGCGAATACTTCGGCGACGCTTCCTGCCCGCTGTTCCTGGACGAGGGGCTGGCCATGCTCGCCGAGGCGCAGATCGACAACCAGCGCGTCGAGTTTGCAGGCATCGCCGTCGCCGGCGACAAAAAGATTCCCCTTGCGGAGTTGATCGTTCGCGACCGCCAGACGATGGGCGATCCGTCGGTATTCTACGCCGAGTCGCTGAGCTTCACACGATACCTCCGCAACAGCGTGACGCGCGAACAGTTCAAGGCGTTCCTGGGTCACGTCAAGGAAGGGAGCACCGTCTCCGACGCGCTGCGCCGGGCGCTGTACGTCACAGGAGGCGAAGATTTCATGGAGAAACTCGCCGCGGGATGGGCGAATTACGCCCTCGCCGAGACGCAGTTCCTCCGGGCGCTTCGCGAAACGCGCTGACGTCGAGTGATCGCGTGCTGCAATTCCGGCGGCGACTCACTCCACCATTCCGTGCCCTTACGCTTGATAATCACCGCACGATGATTATCATCTCTTATTCTTTCCCAAGGGAGACACAATGGCTGGTTACGATTTCGCCGCCATCGAAAAAAAGTGGCAGCAATACTGGTCCGATAACGAAACCTTTCGTCAACCCAATCCCGGCGAGCCGAACTTCGCGGACAGGCCCAGGATGTACGTGCTGGACATGTTCCCCTATCCGTCCGGCGCGGGCCTGCACGTGGGACACCCGGAGGGATACACCGCTACGGACATAATGGTCCGATACAGGCGGATGAAGGGTTTTAACGTCCTGCACCCGATGGGCTACGACGCGTTCGGGCTGCCCGCGGAACAGTACGCCGTCGAGCACGGGGTCCATCCGCGAGAGACCACCGAGCGGAACATCGCCAACATCGAGCGCCAGATCAAGATGTTCGGCTTCAGCTACGACTGGTCACGCCGGATCGCCACCACGGACCCGGACTACTACCGTTGGACACAGTGGATATTCCTGCAACTGTTCAATAGCTGGTACGATCCGCAGGCCAACGCAGCCCGACCCATAAGCGAGTTGATATCCCGGCTGGAATCGGGACAGAGTGTCGTCGGAATCGGGGGCGAGGTGCAGTTCAATACCAGCGACGGACTGACGCCGTATTTCGGCGGACCGATCGGAACGATAAAGTTCCACGAGCTTTCGCCGGAACATAGACGCGAAATCATCGATTCGCATCGCCTGGCGTACATGGCGGAGGTCCCGGTCAACTGGTGCCCGAAGCTCGGAACGGTGCTCGCCAACGAGGAAGTAACCAACGAAGGACGCTCCGAGCGCGGGAACTGGCCGGTCTATCGAAGGGCGCTGAAGCAGTGGATGCTGCGCATTACGTCATACGCCGATCGGCTCCTGGACGACCTTCAGATGCTGGACTGGCCCGAATCGATCAAGATCATGCAGCGGAACTGGATCGGGCGCTCGGAAGGCGCCGACGTCGATTTCTGCATAGCGGGCAGCCCTGAAATAATTACGGTCTACACCACGCGCCCCGACACGCTGTTCGGAGCGACCTACATGGTCCTCGCGCCGGAACACCCGCTTGTCGAGGAGATTACGAGCGACGCCCAGCGAGACGCCGTGCGAGAATACGTCCGCCAGTCAGCAGGCAAGAGCGAGCTGGAACGCACGGCAGAGACGAAGGAAAAGACCGGCGTCTTCACAGGCGCTTACGCGGTCAATCCCGTAAACGACGAGAGGATACCCGTCTGGATCGCGGACTACGTAATGATGGGATACGGGACCGGCGCGATCATGGCCGTCCCTGCCCACGACACGCGCGACCTGGAATTCGCCGAACAATTCGACCTGCCGATTATCCAGGTGGTCCAGCCACCCGGCGGCACGGACTTCCGCGGGTACGTCGGCGACGGCGTGGCTGTAAACTCCGGCCAGTTCGACGGCTTGGAGACGGCGGAGTTCAAGAAGAAGATCACCGCCTGGCTGGAGCAGCGCGGGCTTGGAAAGGCCGCGGTGAACTACAAGCTGCGCGACTGGCTTTTCAGCCGGCAGCGATACTGGGGCGAACCGTTCCCGCTTGTCCACTGCGAAAAGTGCGGAGTGGTGCCGCTGCCGGAAGATTCCCTGCCTCTCGAACTTCCGGAGATGGAGGACTTCACGCCCGCATCTTCGGACGATCCTTCCGCCCCGCCTTCGCCGCCCTTGGGCAAGATGGCCGGGTGGGTCGAGACGACCTGCCCCGCCTGCGGAGCACCGGCGCAGCGCGAGCTGAACACCATGCCCCAGTGGGCGGGAAGCTGCTGGTACTACCTGCGGTTCCTCGACGCGAAAAACGACAAGGCGTTCGTCGATCCGGAAATAGAGAAATACTGGATGGGCCCGCGCGAAGACGCGCCGGCCGGCGGCGTAGACCTCTACGTCGGGGGGGCTGAACACGCCGTACTGCACCTGCTCTACGCGCGATTCTGGCACAAGGTATTGTTCGACCTGGGATACGTATCCTCGCCCGAACCGTTCCGGAAACTTTTCAACCAGGGGATGATCCGCAGCTTCGCGTACCGCGATTCGCGCGGCATGAACGTAGCCTACGATGAGGTGGACCTCCGCGAGGACGGCGCATATCACAGGCAAACCGGCGAAAAGCTGGCTGAGTCCGTCGAGAAAATGTCCAAGAGCCTCAAGAACGTCGTGAACCCCGACGAGGTGATCGGCCAGTACGGCGCGGACACGTTCCGCCTTTACGAAATGTTCATGGGGCCGCTCGATGCGTCCAAGCCCTGGAACACCCGCGACGTGCCCGGCGTGTATCGCTTCCTGAACCGCGTCTGGCGGATGATCGCAGGGACAGAGGACGCCTCGTCGCTGCTGGGAGAAACCCAATGCGATACCGTCGAACGCGCACTGCACAAACTCACCAAAAAAGTAGGCAAGGACATCGAGGCGATGAAGTTCAACACCGCAATCGCCGCGATGATGGAGTTCGTAAATCTCGTTTACGGCAAGGCCGGGCGAATCTCACCCGACCAGGCGGAGCGGTTCGTTCTCCTGCTTGCGCCGCTGGCGCCGCACATGGCTGAGGAACTCTGGCAGAAACTCGGGCACGAAGAAACCTTGGCATACGAGTCCTGGCCTGTCTATGATGACAATATGATCGCCGCCGAGGAGGCGACGCTCGCGGTGCAGGTGAACGGGAAGGTCCGCGGGCGCGTTACGGTTTCGGCCGACGCTTCGGAAGATGCGATCATGGAAGCGGTATTGGCCGAGGCAAAGGTCGCCTCCGCCCTGGCGGGCAAGCAAATCGTCAAGCAAATCATAGTACCTGGACGGATCGTAAATCTTGTCGTCAAATAATCACTTGGGGTACACAACGGAAAGGAAGACATGATGAGCAGACGGACACATTGGATGGTGGTGCTGGTGGCCGGGATGGCCATGTTTGCAATCGGATGCGGTGGTGGTGGAGCCAAGGACGCAAAGACGCCGAAAGAAGCCTGCGTCAACATGACCGAGGCTGTGGAAACCGGCGACGAGGCCTTGTTCCTCTCGGCAGTTCACACCGAGGACGAAGAGATGGCCAAGGCGATGTTCGGCCAGATCAGCGCGATGTACGACTACAGCAAGAAGTTCGAGGCTGAATACGGTAAGGCTCCGGGTAAAGGCGGAAAGAAGATGCCGACCTCGAAGGATGTCGCCGAGAAGGTCAAGATCAAGGAAGACGGCGATAAGGCCGTCGCCACGATGCCGGGCCAGTCGGGCGATATGGACCTGGTAAAGAAAGACGGCGTGTGGAAAGTGGATATAAGCAAGGGGACGCCAACGGGCGCAGAGAAGGAAAAAGCCCTGAAGATGTCCAAGACCATGGCCGACGTGGTCAAGGAAGTCACCGGAAAGATCGGAACGGAAGGATACACCGCCGAGAAGATCGAGAAGGAACTGGGCGCTGCCATGATGAAAGCGATGATGAGTTCGATGGGCGGCTGATTCGCGCGAAGACGAAGAAGGCCTTATATCGGCGAGTGGGAGGCGAAATGTCCAAAAGCTTCCTGCCCGCCGTTTCTTTTTGCGAAGCGATGCATATTCCGAAAGTCGCAAGTGCGATGTTGCGAAGACATAAGGGTACTTTGAATAATTGCTTTCGTCGTGAGAACGAGCGAAAATCGCGTCACCGAGGCGAAGGGTTAAAATTCCCGCAGGCGTAGTAATAACTACGTCGAGGACGATTTTAGCCCGACAACGAAGGTGGCACGATTTGCAGCCGTTCGCAGCGGAAATGAATTATTCAAAGTGCCCATAAGAAAAGCCCTGTCCGGCAGAAAACCGATCCAGGGCTTGATGGTTTACACAAGTCAGGAATTTACGCTCTTGCGCGGCGCTTCTTGAAGAACACGCCAATGGAACCGGCGACCAGTAATGCGATAGAACACGCCTCCGGAACGAACTCGAAGTTGTCGACGTACGCGTTGGCCGTCACGTCTTTCGAAGCGTCGTGGCTGTTCACTACCTTTGCCGTAACAAGAACCTGCCCGGCGATGTCCAGGTTCGGGAGCGAGAGTGTCCGATTCGCCCAGGATGCGCCGCTCTCGGTGATCTGCCAGGTCGCCGTATCGACAAAGTCGTTGTAGGACACCTCGACGGAAATTTCCAGATTGTTCCAGTCCGGCGTGTCATTGCCGGTCAACTCCACGGCGGCGTCGAACCGAAGCGCATCCGTACCGGCAGGCGCGAACATCCCGACGACGAATTCCGGGGTATAGGCCGAAATTCCCCGACCACCCGCGCCGGTTTCAGCGCTCAGTCGCAGGACATTGACAGCAGAGGCGTAAGTAGCCTCCACCGCATGTGACGTTCCACCAGCGAGGTCCTCCTGCACAGTCCAGTCAGTCAGTCCACTGCTGAAATCGCCGTTGGATATGTCTGCCGTCGCCCCCGCCGCAACCAACGCCAGAATCCCCCCACATACACCGAGAACCCTTCCGATCCTTCTCATCGCAATACCCTCGCGCAACTCCATAACTCCACGCCGGACACAATCCGTCGCCCAGCCTAACGGGAGCTTCCCAACGCTGCAGAGCCCTCCGCAGCAGGCCACCGGGCGCGACGAGCAACCGTTTCACACGCACCCAAAGGCTTCACCTCTCCTGTCCTCGATGCCCAATATATGGGCATTTGGTGGTTTTTTCAAGCAATAATCCGAAAAAATATTTAGAAAACCCGAAAAACCGACAAAGTTTGACAATTCGGCATGATCCGCATTAGCATACCTGTGTAGACTTCTGAAAGGCAGCCATGTTGTGGCTTATTGACATTCGTGTTGCGAAAGTAACTTCAGTAAGGCGATCCAGCCTGAAGTCACGGAGCAATCCGCCGGTGGCGGATTGCGTTGGTAATACGAAGGTCAATAAGGGTGAACCGATCCGTCGTTACGTTCTGGCGTCCCTGGCGGCGCTGCTCCTGGCGACGGCGACAGGCTGTCCGGAAACCACTGAAGCGCCGACGGCCGACAAAGGCCCGCAAATACCGGGAGATTTGCGTCGAAAGCGCGGGAACAACAAGGACAGACGTTTCATCCTGCTGGTCCGGCTGCGAATGGCGACGATCGAGGTGCCCCTCGGAACGGTCAGCGGGTCGGAGGAACTCTGGAGCTACCTCGACGAGGAACCCATCCGCGCCCTGCGATCGGCAACGCTGGGACGAAACGGAATTCGCATCGGAATCGGTCGCAGCGACACGTGGGACGACCTGGCGAAGGTCCTCAAAAAGATGACGGGGCGCGAGGTAAAGCACTCCACGCTGGGCGCACTTCCGGGCGATCCGCTAGCCGTGGTGCTGAAGGTCAATCAGCCCGCACAGACGATTTTCGTTTCCTACGAAGACCGCACGCTCAGCGGGGCGGACTATCCCCCGGGCGAAAACCTGCTGACGTTCAGTTTCTCCCTGGACGAGGACGACCCGTCGCGGGCGATTATCACGGGCGTTCCGCAGGTGCGTTCCAATAAACGCAAGACCCGCTACGTCCGCAGTTCGGGCGGGTTCCGGATTCTCAACAGGCCGACGATCCATACCTTCAGGCAACTGGCGTTTCAACTGTCGGTACCCAACCGGAACTTTCTGGTGATCGGCCCGAACGCCGAATCACGACGGGAAACGAGCGTGGGGCATCGATTCCTGGTGCGGCGCAAAAAGGGCGTCGAATACGAAACGGTCCTGATCCTGATACCGGAGATTTTCGCGGCGCCCCTTAAGACAAAGGCGCCTTGAGAAGTAACGAAACACACACCGTGAGCGAAAATCAATCCAAGGCGACGCCGAGCGGCGACGATTTCTACCGAAGACTGTGCGAAAACGCGTCAGTCGCGCTGATCGCCACGGACGGGGAGTTTCGCATCGTATCGTGGAACGCCGCGGCCGAGCGTCTGCTGGACAGGCCCGCGGAGGAAATGCTTTCCCGCCCGCTGCGATGCGCCGTTCCCGAGAACCGGCGAAAGCTGCTGGACCGCCTTCTTACCCGCACTACGCGGCGCGGCGTCGCCAGCCAGTTCGAGGTGCAGATCACAGGCCGCGACGGAACCATCCGCGACCTGATCATCCTGCTGTCGCCGATACCCGCGGGCGAGGGCGAAGGGCATAATTGCGGCGTGGCGGCGTGGATCGTCGACGAGACACATGCCAAGCGCCTGGCTGAGCGTCTCTCGCAGGCGGAGAAAATCGCGTCGCTCGGTACGCTTGCCGGAGGCGTGGCGCATCATTTCAATAACATCTTCGGCGGGGTGGCTACGTTCGTGGAGATCGCGCTGGACAGCGGCGATCCCGCGTCGATGAAACGGGCGCTGTCAATGACGGCGCAGGCGGCACGGCGCGCGGCGAAAATCACCGAGTCGCTGCTGCGGTTCGCCAGGTCGTCCGACCACGAAACGAACTTCAGCGATCTGACGGAGGTGGTCCTTACCTTCGCCAACCTGTCGGAACGCCCGCTTGGGGAGCGACACATCGATCTTCAGCTCGACCTTAAACCCGTTCCGGTACTCCAGGTCGAAACCAGGCGGATGCACCAGGTCCTCCGCAACCTGCTGCTTAACGCCGAGGAGGCAATGCCCAACGGGGGTGTCGTCAGGATCGGTATGGATCGCGACGGCGGCGAGGTCGTCCTGACGTTTTCGGACACCGGGTGCGGAATAGCGCCGGAAAACCTGCCGATGATTTTCGAGCCGTTTTTCACCACCAAGGGCGTGCACGCCGGCGGCGAGCAGATAAACCCCGGACTCGGGCTTTCGGTCGTTCACGGATACGTGCTGGAGATGGGCGGAAAGATCGACGTCGATTCCACCACGGGCGAGGGAACGACCTTCAGCATTCGCCTTCCCATCCGCAACGCCGTGTAAAGCAACTCCGGTTTTTCAAATGGGCGATAAACCTCTCGCGGCGAACTCGCAATAATCAGCGACAAATCCAACCGGCTTTGCACGGTGCGAAGAGCGGAAGGAAAGAAGGGACACACAGCGGTAAGGAGAACACCATGAACAAGTTATTGTGGTTATCGTGCGCGCTGTCGGTAGTGGTTCTGGCGGTTGGCCCGTCGCAAGCCTACGCCGAGGGCGGCAGCCCGGAGAGGCTCGCAGCCAGGTGCATCGCCGCGGCGGACCAGACGGCAGACCGCCTGATCGTCGCGAACGATAATGACGCGGACAAGACCGTGCCGCGCGTAAGATACCTGGTAGCGAAGGGGCACATCCGCAAGGCGCGCAAGGAAGTCGCCAAGGCGATCGCGAGAATTACCAGGCGATCCAATATCGCCGCCGGCAAGATCCGCAAATGCTGCAATGCGTGCATCGTGAAGCTGATGAAACTGCGCAGGCCCGACCTCGCCAGGAAGGTCCGCCGTGCACGCGATCACCAGATCGGACGGGTGCGGACCTCGCAAAGGCGCACCATCGCCCGCGTAAAAGCGCCCCTGCCCGGATAAGCGGTTCCGTTCATCCACGAAGTCAAAGTCGCGTGTAACCCGTCGCCGGTCGGAATGCACATTTCGGCCGGTGACGTCTTTGCGCGAGCTTACCGCAGGAAGTTTCGGATAAACCAGCCGAGCGTCGCGAACAACGAGATATAATGGTCGCAGGTGAACAGGCAAACCGGAGTTATGAAAAATGCGGGTGCGAAAAACAGCGTTTACGCTGATTGAGCTGTTGGTCGTCATCGCGGTCATCGGGCTTCTGGTAGGCATGGTGATACCGTCCATCAACCAGGCCGGCGTTATCGCACGTCGCCTGCGATGCAAAACCAACCTCCATGCGGCGGGGGTTGGCTTTCGCATGTACCTCAACGAAAGCAACGAGGTCATGCCGATCGCGGCGGCGATGCCCTCTCTCGGACTGAACGACGAACCTCGCATCGTCGATGTGCTGGAAGATTATCTCTCCGATCCTGACACGCTCAAGTGCCCCTCGGACATCCGGAAGCGATACTACCTCTCCGAAGGGAGCAGCTACATGTACCACAGCATGCTCGGAGGCAGAAAAGTGGGCGATTCATTCCTTACCAAACACTGGGGCGAGGCGCAAACGCCGGTGCTGTACGACTACGAGCCGTTCCACGGACGCGCGGGAACACCTGGAGCGGCGAATTACCTTTTTGTCGACGGACACGTCGGAGACCTTGGAACGGGACAGTAAACATGAGCAAAAAAGGCATCCTGATACTTTCGTGCAGCGTGGTGGTAATCGCCACGGCTGCGTCCCTGGCGTACTACCTCTGGCCGGTGAATGTTCCGGACCCTCAAACGCAAAGCCCCAAAGAGATTACGGAGTATCTCTCGTCCGACGAGTTCACCTCTCTGTCGGAAAAGAAGAAACAGGGATACTGGAAGGCGACGACGCAGCGCGTCGGTAACGATCGCGGTGCAATATTCCGCAGCAGGGACACGATGAGCGAGCAGCAGCGGCGGAAGCTGTTCGAAAACGTCCGCCCGATGTTCATGAAGATGATGGCCGATCGCGTGGACAGGTATTTCGCGCTGCCGCCGGAGGAGCAAGTAGCCTACCTTGACAAAATGATAGAAATGATAGACCAGATGCGGGGCCGCCGTGCGACGGTGGAGCAGCGCCGTCGCCAGGGGGAGCCGGCCACTCCCGCGAAAGAAGGCGGGAGCGACGGGCGGGCGCATCGCGGCAGAAGGCGGTTAACGCCGGATCGCCTGAAAAAAATACTGGAGAACACCCCGCCGCAGCAGCGCGCGAAGTTCATCGAGTTCCACAAAGCGATACGAAGGCGCATGGAAGCAAGAGGAATCAGTTCGCGCCACGGGCCGCCGGGGCGATAATCAGACGTCGAACTCGTCGCCGCGGAAGGTGTGTCCGAGATACGTCGTGCGGACCAGTTCGTCGCTGACCAGGTCCTTGGGGCGCCCTTCCCGCAGAACCTTCCCATTGTCGAGAATATATGAACGATCCGTCACCGTCAGTGTTTCGCGGACGTTATGATCCGTCAGCAGGATGCTGATTCCCCGGTCCTTCAGGCTGCGGATTTCTCTCTGGAGGTCTTCGACGGCGATGGGGTCCACTCCGGAGAAAGGCTCATCCAGAAGTATCATGGTCGGGTTTGTGACCAGCGCCCTGGCGATTTCCAGCTTTCGGCGTTCTCCACCCGACAGTGTTCGCGCCAGTTGCCCGGTGACGTGGGAAAGCCCGAATTGCGAGATCAGATGATCGCACTTGTCGTTGCGGGCGGCGCTGTTGAGGTTCATCGTCTCCATGATCGCGAGGATATTCTGCCGGACCGTAAGCTTTTGAAAGACCGACGGTTCCTGCGAGAGGTACCCCAGGCCCCTGCGTGCGCGCTTGTACATCGGCATGCGTGTAACGTCCACGCCGTCGAAGATGACCTGCCCGTTGTCCGGCGTGATCATTCCCACCGTCATTCGGAAAGTGGTCGTTTTGCCCGCACCGTTTCGTCCCAGAAGTCCGACGATTTCACCCTGTCCGACCCAGAACGAAACGTGATCGACGACCGCCCGTCCGGCGTACCGTTTCACCAATTCTTTTGTTTCCAGCAAGACCATGCGACGTTTTCCCGTCATTTCCGTGACGATTCGCCCTTCAGGCGGTCGTTGTGGAGAATATGTGGGTAACTTCGACATTCGGACGCCTCAGATGCGCAAACGCCCACGCTGATACACGTCCAGGCCGGTATTTCCCGCAGGAAACTGCGTGGCTTACCAGCCGAGACAAAGCCACTTTTGCCCATAACCTTATTATTTCAATACCGTTAAGTTTTACCGCCCGCCGTTGGCGCCTTCGTTTGAGATACAAGGCGTCCGCCCGTCGAGACCGGCGAAAATTACACTTACGCAATCCGGATTTTTCAGGGCCGGGCTGGATGAATGTGTATAACTCAGCCAATAGTTCTCTGACAGCCCATCCATCGGTCATCGGATCAGGCGCATCCTACCCACATTCGGGATAATTGGCAAGCCCGGCAGGCCCGGTAAACGAAAACCGCTGGGCCAATATACGAATAACGCCTTTCCGATCAGCAGGTATCGCGGAACGGTTCCGATCTGGTACAATGGTTTGGCTCCGCGTTTGTACTCGTGGAGAATTTTCCCGTCTTTTTCCCACAGTCGCAGCGTCGGCGACGCCGCCAGCCAGGTCCGCCCGTCGTGGCTTTGCGGGCTGTTATCGCCCATGCAGAAGAACTCATCCATGTCCCGGTTCGGAACCTCTGGATATTTCCTCAGCCTGATCGGACGGCCCGTCGTACCCCAGCCTGGCGATTGCTCCTGCACGTTTCGTGCGCGTGCGTAATCGCCCAGTGGCGCATCGGGGATGGTGCGCAAAATCGGGCTGGTGTAGTACACGTCCCGCAGCAACCTGACGTGCCAGAGGTCGAATCGCCCGCCATCCCCGGCGATGCTGACCGAGGGGCGTGGAATCTCCCTTCCGCTGGAAAGGCGGGCCTTCAGCTTGCCGTGTTCCACGCGGTACTCCCTGTCGCTCGTCGCCAGCACTCGCCGAGAGCCTACCCACAACTCGACCCTGGAGTCCACGTGCACCAGCGCCACATCGCAGCCGATGCCCCGCGCTATCGGGTCGACCTTGCCCTTGAGGGACCATGGTCGGCCGTCTCCGGTCTCTCCCGATCCGCTTCCGGAAAGCTCCAGCGTTCCATCGGCTGAAACCCTGCCGATAAACTCGTTTTCCAGGCTGGTCAATCGCAGCGTCACACTCGCCCCTGCATCCTTTGGTACGAACATCACCGAAAGGCGCAGATCGCTGCATATATTCGCAGCTTCGTTCATGTTACCGCGTTCTCTTGCCCAGGCGTTGTATCCGTACGTCGGAAGAAACGACTTGCGATTGGGAACGAACGCCAGCGCCGCCGGAACTTTTCCATTGTACCGGAACCTGCGTCCGTGCGATCCCTCGAGTTCCCACGCGCCCGTCTCATCGGCCTGGGCCCATCGCGGCGGGGATATTCTGTCTTCGGCGTCCGGTTCCGCGGCGTTGAACCGCTGGATCATCCCTGCGTCGGGTCGATAATCGTTATCGAACACTACCTGCCACATCGCCGCCTGTGCGATTGGGGGTTTTCGACGGATTTTCCACGGTCCGTTTTCCCCCTTGCGGACGAAGATGTCTCCGTTGACTATTTCGATAGTCTCTCCCGGTAGACCGATCAGGCGTTTTATGTAGTTTTCCCGGTTGTTCTGGGGATTTTTGAAGACGATCACATCCCAGGGTCGGGGCTCGCGGAACTGGTAGAGGTACTTGAGCACGAGCACGCGGTCGCCGCTGTCGACGTACGCCTTGCGCCGGAAGGGATAGTTGCAGTTTGGGCACTGCGCCCCGACGGGGACCCGCCGTGTGCTGCGATCCGCAGGCCTGCCCAACCGCCGCCGATCGGTAAAACCGAATGCGTAGCGATATCCGCAGCTCGGGCACTGAAGGGCGCGATGGTCGCCCAGCAGGCGGGGCGCCATCGAACCGGTCGGAATCACGAACGCCTCGATCATGAACGCGCGCAGAACGAACGCCAGAACGATCGCCACCCAAATGCTCTCGACCGTGTCCCGGATCGATGCCAGCTCGCGGTAGTTGTCCTCATGCGTCTTGACCATGGGAGTCACTACGATAGCCGTTGGACAAACGGACGCCAAGGACTTACAGAAAAAATACCGAACACGGAGCGTTTCCACTTTCTCCGTGTTCCTCCGTGGCCTCTGTGGTAAAAAATCTTTTTGTTACGTCATCGAAGGAGATCGTGAATGGACAAGGCGGAACTGGCACGGCGGATCAAGGACGCCGCTTACCTTGAAGGTGATTTCATCCTCCGCTCGGGGCAGCGAAGCAAGTACTACCTCGACAAGTATCTCTTCGAGACCCAGCCGGACATTCTCGCCGAACTCGGCAGGCTCTTTGCCGCATACGCCGGGGACGTCGACGTGATCGCCGGTCCTGAACTGGGCGCCGTCGCGCTCGCCTCGGCGACAAGCCTCGCCAGCGGAAAGCCCTTCGCTATCGTCCGCAAAACGCAGAAGGACTACGGCACGGGCAAGCTGATCGAAGGGACGCCGGTGGAGGGTAAAAGAGTGTTGCTGGTCGAGGATATCGGGACTACGGCCGGGGCAGCTTTGGAAGCGGCGAAAACGCTTGTCGATGCCGGCGCCGTCATTGTACGCATGGTCTTCGCGGTGGACCGGATGCAGGGCGCGCGGGAGAACGTGGAAGCAGCCGGATTCACCTTCGAGACGCTGCTGACGAAGGAAGACCTGGGCATATGAGTTTTTTTATCACGAACCTTCCGGCACGTCGAAGCTCTCGGACGTTCCCTCTTCGTCGCCGCCTTCCGAGAGCGGTGGAAAGTACAGGCACAGGGCGTCGTTGACGAACTGAAGATCGCGAATCCTGTCCAGGACGGATTCGTCGGGCCGGGAGTCCAGGCTCAGGCCCATCATCGCCTTCTGCGTGGTCTTCTTGCGGGAGATCATCATGTCTGCGATGTTGATCCCGCTCTCTCCGAGAATCGTGCCGAGACAGCCGACCACGCCGGGCATGTCGTCGTTGAAGATGAACAGCACGTGCCCGTCTGGTTTCAATTCCATCCGGAACCCGTCCACCGAGACGATGCGCCCGAAACTTTCGTTCAGCAGCGTACCTGCCGCCCATCTGGTTCCTTCGGAGGTGGACAGGCGAATCTCGACGAGATGCTTGAACTCCCGCAAGCTATCCACCGTAACCTGGCTGACTTCCAGGCCCCGCTCGGAGGCGATCAGCGGCGCGTTGATAACGTTGACGGGCTGGTCCACGTGATTGGCGAGCAGACCAACCAGTGCGCTGGTCGTAATGGGTGTAAGGTTCATCTTGGCGATCGAACCGCGATAGACGATTTCGATTTTTTTCAGGCCGCCGGAGGCAATGCTCGCCAGGAGTATAGCCATTCGCTGGGCCAATTCCCCGTACGCCCTCACAAGCGGAGGCAGCGCCTCGGCGAAACCCGGCGCGTTGAGGGCGTTGCGGACCTCACCTCCGCGAAGGAACTCCACCATCTGCCCGGCCGCCTGGAGGGCAACCTGTTCCTGTGCCTCGACCGTCGATGCGCCCAGGTGCGGAACGGCAAGCACGTTCGGATGCGCGATGAGCTTCTTCTGCACGTCGCTTTCCGGCGGCTCGGATGTGTAGACGTCCAGCGCGGCGCCTGCTATTTTTCCGGTATCCAGCGCGTCCAGCAGCGCCTTTTCGTCGATGATCCCCCCGCGGGCGGCGTTCACCAGGCGAACGGTGGGCTTCATCATCGCAAGCTGCTCGGCGCCTATCATGCCCAGCGTTTCGGAAGATGCCGGCACGTGCACGGTTATGTAGTCCGATCGGCGGTACAGCTCCTCCGGCGAGCCTGTCATTTCGATCCCGGGTGCGACCTCCCCGGCAAAAAACGGATCGAACCCCACTACGCGCATTTTCAGCGCCACCGCACGCCGGGCGACGGCCTGACCTATGCGGCCCATGCCGATCACTCCGAGCGTCTTGTCGGCTAGCTGTGTGCCCTGGTAGGCCTTGCGATCCCACTTGCCCGACCTCAACGACTGATTTGCCGACGCGAGACACCGGGAAAGGGCGAGCATCAGCGCTATCGAAAGCTCTGCCGTCGAAAGCGTGTTTCCGTCCGGCGTGTTCATGACGACGATGCCCATTTTCGTCGCAAGCTCAACGTCCACGTTGTCCACGCCCACCCCGGCGCGTGCGATAACCTTCAACCGCCCGGGCCTGCGCAGCGTCTCGTCCGTCACTTTCACGCCGGAACGAATAATCATTCCGTCGAACCCGCCGACAATCTCACCCAGCCGCCGCGGGGAGAGTCCCGTCTCGACGGTAAGCTCCACGTCCCCCTGCGCTTCCAGCCAGTCCAGACCGGCCTGGCTTAATTTGTCGGCTACGAGTATTTTCACGAAAATCTCCCGTTAGAGCAATTTAAGCAAATCTTGTCGCGTCCTTGCTACTGCGATGTCCTGGTTACTTCGTCCGGCTGCATCGGAAACCCCATGGGGTTGCCTGCTTCGCCGTCCCTGTCCCAGGACATCTCGCTACGCACTGCCACGACAATCTTTACTTAAAATGCTCTAGTCAGAAATCGCGCCTTCCACAAGTTCGCATAGTATGTGGTAGGCAATCGCATGCACTTCCTGGACGCGCGGCGCGGAGGTCGATGGAACCTCCAGCAGCACGTCCGCAAGATCGGCGCATTGCCCGCCGCCGGCGCCGGTAAAGGCGATTGTTTTCATGCCCGCCTCGCGAGCGGCCTTCAAGGCGGCGATAACGTTCGGCGAATTACCCGACGTGCTCAGTGCGATCGCAACGTCGCCGGGGCTTCCGTTGGCTTCGATCTGGCGCGAAAAGATGCTCTCGAATCCAAAGTCGTTCCCGAGACACGTAAGGATGCTCGTGTCAGTCGACAGCGCCTGGGCTTTCAGGGCGCTGCGATCGGCCAGAAACCTGCCCACCAGTTCGCCGGCGATATGTTGCGCGTCGGCGGCCGATCCGCCGTTTCCCAGCACCAGCACCCCCCCGCCGTTGCGGTAGGCCTCCGTGACGATACCAGCCGCTTCGGCAATCGCGCCGGTAAGGCTTTTCGCCGCCTCGGCGACGACGGTGGAGTGCTCGTCGAAACGCCTGCGGATTGTCTCCAGGGTGTTGTTCATAGCGATACTTTCCCAGTTATACAGTTCTCACATGATATCGCCACTGACCCGCAGCGAGAAGGTTTTTGAAATTTTTGGAAACCTTATCAAGACTTACGTCTTATCCGAATACCGAAATTCTTGACAGAAAACCACTTCCGCGGTATAATAGCTTCAATGTGAGGCAGGCTCGTGAATCGGCGTTCAAGACCCGGACGCCTCGGGAGACGCCGATAAAGCTTTCTCCGTGCCTGTAACATGATCTTTGCTGCCAGGAGGGTAGGGCCAATGACACGTGAGGACAGGATTTTCAGTTCCAGCTGCGCCAGGTATCTCATAGCGGCGCTCTGTTGTCTCATTCCGGCGGGGCAAGCTCTTGGAGTAATCGTCGGAACCACCGACACGAGCGATTTCTCCGACCCCGGCAGCAATTGGTTCGGAATGAACTCGGACTACGTCTACCAGACCGGAGGCGGGACATCCGTCGCCGTCAGCGGCTTTCATCTTCTGACGGCGAAGCATTACTCGATTACCGTCGGGGCTACGTTCACGATCAACGGCGATCAGTTCGAGGTGACAGCCCGGCAATCACCCCCGCCCGACAGCGGCGAGACGCTCGGGGCTGACCTGCGAATCCTCACACTCAAAAACAATACGCGCCCCGGAACACCCATGCCCGGCTTCTACCAGTTGTACACCGGTTCGTTTTCGTCGGGACAGGACATGATCATCGTGGGAACCGGAAAGACCGGCGCGGATCACACGACGTATTACACGGAGGACGAGAACTCCAGCCGGGTAAAACGCTGGGGTACGAACGAATACGTTTCCTCGGCCCGCGTCGTCGTCGGGGCAAGCTTCTCGACGCGGTGTTTGCGGATGAACTTCAACAGCGGCGATACGGAATACGAGGCCGGTTACGGTAATGGCGATTCCGGTGGCGGGGTCTTCGTGAAGGAAGGGGGCCTCTGGAAGCTCGCCGGGATCCACCTGTACCGCGAGACCAGCGGAATCGACGGGCAGTACACGCATTCGTGGGCGGCGGAGATACCTGCCTACGCCGACTGGATCAACGAGACCGTCCCGGAACCCGCCTCCGCGTTTTTGCTTGCGTGCGGAGCGCTGTTCCTCCGACCAAGACGCCGGAAAGGTCAACCGGTAACACGGTAGGCTACGTCGGCAGGCGTGACGCCGATGGAAACATTCGACCTTACAGCCCACAGATGGTAATCTGTGGGCTGTCGTGTAAACGCGCCGTAAATTTGCGGCGCGTTTCGAAAGGTGCGCCGTTTTTTTTGCGTTGCAGGCGGTAGAATACCGTGTGGAAGTGCCGATACAGCCCGTATCGATGGCAAAGGGACGCTCCATATGAGTAAAAATAAAAAGAAGTTCAGCATGGACCGGTTGATCAAGCTCGGTTTCATTGCGGCAGTGATTCTCGCGGGCGTGCTGATCTACTTGAACCAGCGAGGTGGAAGAAAGCTCGGATGGGGCACCGACCTTGACTGGGCGCTCAGGGCTGCGAGAAAGTCCAAGCGATCCGTGCTGATTTACTTCACAAGCAACCCGCGGAGCGCCACAGGGGAATGGAACATCGGCGGCACGCTGCGCAAGGGAGCACAAACCATCGAAGAGTTGAAACTCTTCTGCGTCGAGGTCAAGCTGCCCGTCTCGCTGGACAACGACCTTGCCCGCAAGTACCGCATCACCAAACTGCCGACGATGGTCCTGCTGGATCCCTATGGCAAGGAGCTTAACCGCCGAGTCGGAAAGGTGGGGCAGATGGAGTTCCAGACCGATTTCCTGAAATGCCGGAAGGTTATCAAGCCGGAATAACCCGCCCTATCAGCCCGTACTTCACGATGCACCACAGGGCGTTGACCCCGTCGCGCCAGCCGATCTTTTTCCCCTCTTCGTGCGACCTGCTATCGTAGGCGATTGGCGTCTCGACGATTATCACTCCCGCCAGGGCGATTTTCGCGGTAACTTCCGGCTCGAACCCGAAGCGGCACTGTTCGATTTGAACAGCCTCCAGCACGTCCCTCCGGAATACCTTGTAGCAGGTCTCCATATCGGTAATTCGCAGGCCCGTAGTGAAGTTGGACAGCATCGTGAGCAGGCGGTTGGCGATGTAATTTCCGAGATATCCTTTTGGCCTGCTCCCGGGTGGAAAACGCGTACCGTAGACCACGGACGCCCTGCCGGAGCGAATCGGTTCGAGCAGGCGAGGGTAATCGCCCGGATCGTACTCCAGGTCCGCGTCCTGGACGATAACGACCTCGCCGCAGGCGGCTGCGAAACCGGTCCGCAGCGCGGCGCCCTTTCCCCGGTTGCGCTCGTGAAAGAGAACGCAATAGTCGATCTCGCCCCCGGAGAGACCCCGGCGCCGATCGGCGAACTGCCGCAACTGCTCGCACGTCCCGTCGTTCGAACCGTCGTCAACGAGCACAATCTGGCGTCGCCAGCCTGGAAGTGCGACCCGCGTGACACGGTCCAGAAGCTCTCGCCACGTGTCCAGCTCATTGTAGACGGGAATCACAATCGAAAGCGTCGGGCTGGTGGAAGTCTCTTCGCGTGTCATGAAAGTTATTTCAGGAACATATCCGCGTGATCCGGGCCGAACTTCACGATGATCAGGGTAAGTCCGATGTAGACCAGCACGACCAGCCACATTACCTTATCGCGCAGCACGACGTTTACCGG
>JAJRYB010000020.1 GCA_024275995.1 Planctomycetota bacterium
ATCGAACGTTTGCTGGCGGCATTCCGGCACGAGAAAGCGGATCGCGTTGCGAACTTTGAAATCTGGATAGGTCCGCGCGCGATCACTCACATTTTCGGCAAGAAAACGGCGGAAGATCTTTGGCGCCTTTCGCCCGAGGACGCCGTCAAGGTTGCCCAGGCCGTCGGGCAGGATGCCATCCCCTGTTCCATGACGTGGACACTTGACGAGCAAGGCTCCATTCTCTCTCACGCGGATGCCGACGCGATCCAGCCGCCCGATCCGCGCGAAATGATCGAGAAGTTCGAAAGGTATCTTCGAGCGGTCGAAGGTACTGGCGTTGGCGTCTGTGCCCGCCTGAGCGGTCCGCTGACGCTGACCTACATGGCGCTGGGTCCGATACCGATCGAGTCGTTCATGCTCCTTCTGTACGATCAGCCCGACCTTGTCGAGAGAATGCTGGACATGTTCCTCGATTATCACGTGCGCCTGATCGACATGATCAAGCAGCTGCCGTATCACTTTTATTACATCGGCGACGACCTGTCGTCATCGACGGGTCCGTTGATAAGTCCGGGCCATATCGAGAGCCTCTGGGCGCCACGGATGGAACAGCTTATCCGTGCGGCGCAGGCGACCGATCGTCCCATCATGGTTCACTGCTGCGGGCAGCTCGCGCCGATCCTTCCATACCTGGACCGCTGGGGCGTCAACGGCGTGCACCCGATCCAGCCCGAAGCAAATGATATCTACGCGATCCGCACCGAGTACGCCGGCCTGACGCTCGTGGGCAATATCGACGTGGCCGGTCCGCTGAGTTTCGGCACCGCCGAGGAGGTCCGCAAGGAAGTGCGGGAGCACATAGACCGCCTCGCCGGCGATGGCGGGTACGTCGTATGCTCCAGCCACTCCATTATCGACTCGGTGATACCGGAGAACTATATGGCTATGGTGCGTGCGACGCAGGAGTTCGGCGTCTACAATTAACCGCCGGCGCGCCGAGTAGAAATGTGTAGGCAACCGTCTGCATTGTTGCTAGTCTTCCGGGAATTTGTCTTCAATCTGAACGGAGATCAACCGCATGATAATTGAGCGACGTAAGCCTCTTGCCGCAAAGATCGGTATTTTTGGCGTCGGGCACGACACGTACTGGGACCAGTTCGAGGGGCTGCTGGACGAGTTGATTGGCTACCTCGACGTCTTTGAAAAGCAGGTGCAGTCCAACGGGGTGAGCACCGTCAATTTCGGGATGATCGACAACGCTGCCGGCGCCTACGCGGCGCTGCATAAAATCAAGGCCGCCAATCTCGATCTTATCTTCTGCGATATGCTCACCTACGCCACGAGCAGCACGTGGGGGATTCTCGCGCGCGAAATCGACGTTCCGATCGTGCTGGTGGCGCTTCAGCCTCTCAAGGCGATGGACTACACCAAGGCGTCCACGTACATGCAGCTGTGCAACGATAACATCTGCTCGCTGCCGGAATTCACCGGCGTTGCGGTTCGCATGGGCAGGAAATCTCCTCCGGTGATTATCGGAACGCTGCACGACGATCCAGCCGCTGCGGCTCAGGTCTCTGGGTGGTGCAGTATCGCCCGGGTCCTGCACGACGTGAAGGGCGCTCGCATCGGAATGATGGGGCACGTCCTGGAGAGCATGCTGGATATGCATTCCGACCCGACGGCGTTCACGGCGCAGTTTGGACTGCACGTCGTACAAACTGAGCCGGACGACGTAATGAGCCAGCTCAAGACAGTCACCGACGCCGAAGCGCAGGCTAAATCCAAGCAGTTACTGGAATTCTTCGACACGCCGGACCCGCAGAGCGACCCGATTACCCGCAAGCTCACGGACGAAGACCTCGACGTCGCCGCCCGCGTAGCCGTCGCGCTGGACAAATACATCGGCCAATACGACCTGGACGGGCTGGCTTACTATTACGAAGCCCAGCCCGGAAGCGAAATGCGCCGGATGGTCACGAACTTCATCGTCGGAAACTCACTGCTCTGTGCGGCGGGGTTCCCGATGTGCGGCGAGCTGGACCTCAAGACGTGCGTGGCGATGCTGATAATGGATCGACTGGAGATCGGCGGGAGCTTCGCCGAGTTCCACCCGATCGACTTCGACGAGAACTTCATACTGGTCGGACACGACGGCCCGCACCACCTGAATATCGCCGAGGGAAAGCCCGTGCTTCGCAGCCTGCTGAAATATCACGGTAAGCCCGGAAGCGGCGCGTCGGTCGAATTCAAGATCAAGGAAGGCCCTATCACGATGCTGTCGATCGGCCTGACGGTGGACGGAAGGTTCAAGTTCGTCATCGCCGAGGGCCAGAGCGTCCACGGACCCATCCCCCCGACGGGTAACACCAACACGCGCGGATTCTTCAAGCCGGACGCCGTAACGTTCCTCCAGCGATGGCTGGCGGAAGGTCCGACGCACCATTTCGCGCTCGGTATTGGAAAGCACGCGCGGACGCTGCGGAAAATTGCCGATTGCCTCGATATCGAGAGTGTCATCATCGCAGGGACGACGGATTGACGGCTGCGATCGCGTCGTAAAGATCGCCCGACGCATGGACGATCCGTTGCGGCGTGGTCCCTGCGCGACAGGCTGTAATCATGATTCGCGTCACGTCTGAAATATCGATCGATGAGAGCGAGATCGCCGAATCGTTCGTCCGCTCGTACGGACCCGGCGGGCAGAATGTCAACAAGGTCGCCACGTGCGTGCAGGTCCGGTTCGACGCGTCCGCTTCGCCCGCCATTTCCGACGACGTGCGCAGTCGCCTGGCGAAGCTGGCCGGGCGCCGCATGACCTCCGACGGCGTGATCGTGATCGAAGCGCGCCGTTATCGAACGAGGGAGCGGAACCGCGCCGACGCGCTGGATCGTCTCGTCGAGCTTATCCGGAAGGCGGCAAGCCCGCCGCCCCGGAGGCGCAAGACGAAACCCACGCAGGCGTCGCGCCTCCGACGAATCGAATCCAAGAGGCATCGGTCACAGGTAAAGCGGCGGCGAAAAAGCGTCTCGGACGACGGGCAATAGCTTGACGTGAGATTATCCGGGGGCGTACGGTGTTTCGTCCGAGGGCAGAGAGTATGGGCAAAGACAGGGACATCGCGATCATAGGCGCGGGGCGGGTTGGAACCGCCCTGGGCGTTCTGGCGGCGAAGGCCGGGCGGAAGGTTCGCGCCGTCGCGGATGTCGATTCCGGGGCGGCCCGAAGCGCGGCTCGGCGAATTGATCCAGCGACGGCGGCGGTTTCCGTTACCGAAGCAGCCGGGGCGGCGCAGCTCGTCCTGCTGACTGTTCCCGATGACGCCATCGAAAGCGCCTGTCTTTCGCTCGCCGATACGGGATCGCTGCAAACCGGGGCGATTCTTGCGCATTGCTCCGGTGCGCTGGGCAGCGGGGTATTGTCCGCAGCCCGCGAAAAATGCGGCTGCGCGATCGGGTCCATGCATCCGCTGCAGACATTTCCGAACGTCGATGCGGCGATTGAAAAACTTCCCGGCGCGCATTTCTTCTGCGAAGGCGACGAGGCGGCGACGGCGGAGCTTATGGACCTTGCCGAAGCGATCGGCGGGAAGGTGGTTCGCATTTCGCCGCAGGCGAAAACGCTTTACCATGCAGCCGCGGTCATGGCATGCAATCATCTGTCCGCCCTGCTGGACGCCGCGGTGAAGATGGGCGAACCTGCGGGCCTGGAGGCCGGGGAGTTCCTTGAGGCACTGGCGCCACTCGTGCGGGCGACGGTGGACAACGTTCTTACGATGGCACCCGAGGCGGCGCTGAGCGGCCCGATCGAACGTGGGGACATCGAGACGATCCGTCGGCACCTCGCCGCGATGCAAAACCAAAACACGCCGGAAAAATTGAGAGCGTTCTACCGGGCTGCGGGTCTCTGGACATGTGAACTTGCCCGGCGCAAGGGTACGAGTCCGGCAGCACTGGAAGAAATCGAGAAACTGCTCGCAGGTGCGTGAGCCTGAACCTTCCTCCGATACCGTGCCCCAATTGCTACTCTATCGCACACTCTACGCCTGGCAGGGCGGTTCGCCGGCGAGGTTCTGGATGACGACCTCCGCTTTGGCGAGCTGCTCGTCACTGCCGGAGACCCCGACGAATACAGCCCCCTCGGCTCCGTAGATTCCTCCGGCGGCGACAAGACACGCCTTACAGCCGGAGAGTTGCTCGATCGCGTCCAGTTCGGTGAACACCTCTCCCGGTAGCGGAAGCATTCGCGGCCCGGACGATTCCGGCGCGTTGATCGCCGCGGCCGTTTCCGTAACGCTGCCGCAGATGCGCTTTTCCAACCCGACCGGAACGATAAGTCGCACCCGTCGCCCCGCGACGGCGGATATCGTCGCCAGCGCCGTACCGGCCTGGGGGTGTCCGATGTACACCGCAGCTTCCCGGGCGCCGATCGAAAGTGCATTGGCGCCCTTCAATATCACGTCGCCGCAGGACAGATCGTCCGCAACGTCGAAGATCGTCTTACCTTTCCGCCATGCGCCGTCGGTAAGCACCACGTCTCCCGGAAAATCGGCAGCGACGCTTTTTGCGTCGAAATTCGGAGGAAAGACCGTTCCCCTCCGGAAGCCTTTTCGCGAGAAAGCCTCTGCCTGCCCGGTGGAGGCGAGAATTTCCTCGGCGACGTATCCGTTCGTCGAGCCTGCTACGATGACAAGCGTGCCCTTTGCCAGCACGTCGCGAATCGCCTGCGTCCCTGTGAGCGCCTTGGCGATAAGGCGTTTACCCATTGCCGGGGTTACCAGGAATTGTCGCATCTCGCTGCCGACCTTTCGGATTCAGATATACTCGCTGAAAAGTTCCTTGTTGGGACGTGGGATTACCACCTCGCTTACGAGAAGTCCCCGCTCGCGTGCCTCGGCGGCGCCCGCCTGCACGCCCGCGCGACAGTCCGCGACCGTCCCGGTCATCAGGCAGAATCCTTTTCCCCCCAGCGCCATGGCCAGGTGTATGCGGAACAGCTTTACCCGCGCCGCCTTTGCCGCGGCGTCCGCAGCCGCGATAATGCTCACGCCGCTGAACGTCTCGATAACGCCGAGCGCTTCGGTTTCGTCCTTTTCGAGCGTGACCGATTGCCCCATCGCCGGAAAGACGCCCTCGTGCACGTTCGGAATGACGACGTGATCGATGATGCCCTCCCCGGCCTCGCCCTGCCCCGCCTGGATCGCCGCACGCACGTCGCTCACCGATCCGCTGACGACGATGAAGTATTTGCCCGAACAAATCGTTCGCGCAAGGACTATGTCCACGTTGGCTGCATCCAGCATGGCGTCCTGGACAAGGTATCCGATCCCGATACTGGAAATTTCAATTGCGCCGATCGATCTTAATTCTGCCATTTTCACGCCTCAATTCGGATGAAGCCGTCGTCTATCGACTTTACAGTTCCACCGATACTCGCATGCACCGGTGCGCCCAGAGCGATTTTTCCGTTCCGCATGGGCGGTTTTGCCAGGGCGTCTGCAACCCTGACCTTCTGTCCGACCTTTACGAGAGGTTCGCACGGCGCCCCGACGTGCTGGGAGAGCGCGACGGCGACTTTCGACGTCTGGAGCGGTTCGGTAATTAACGGTCCGACGTTCCGGAAGCGGTTGAGTCCCAGCCGCGTCATGAGCTTATCGATGGGAAGCTTGCGATTGGCCAGGTGTATTCCGGGACGCTTGGGGTTGAACGGCGGGTCCCGCCATTTTTCGCCTTCATCGGCGATGCGCCTCTTGTTCTGAGCGCAGATATCCTTCGGATCGAGATTCTCCGGGCAGGAGAACATGCTGCACAGGTTACACTCGCAGCAGAAGCTCGTGCCGCGAACGTTCGCCTCTCCGAGGAGATTGAATCCCAGGGATCGCATCGCGCGGTGCGGTTCGATGGGGTGCCCCAGCAGATATCGCGGACAGAGTTCCGTGCAGAAGCTGCACTGGTCGCACGCGCTGCGCCCGATGCGCACTTGCGCGGTCCAATCGCGCCGATGGCGCCTCACCACGTAATGGTCGCTCGGCAGCACGATAATCGCACCGGTGGTTTTCAGCACCGGCGCGTCGAAGTCGTCTTCAAGCCGTCCCATCATCACGCCGCCGATCATGTAGTTCGGATCATTGACGGTTTCGCCTCCGGCCGCGGCGACGCACTCGCGAAAGCTCACGCCAACGGGAACCTGCAACGTGCACGGATTCGCGACGGCGCCAGCGATCGAGATGAACTTCGTGGTAACCGGCGCAGCCGGCGAACGGGCGACGTTCAGCGCCGTCTCGACGTTCATGGTTACAACGCCGACGTTCAGGGGAATCCCGCCCGGAGGGATAACCCGCCTCGTCACGTCGTAGGTCAGGACGAACTCGTCGCCTGCGGGGTAGGTGTTTTTCAGGGGAGCAATCTCGATGTCCGACGGTAGCATCCCGACGAGCAGGTCGATGATGTCGGTGTACTTTTCCTTGATTCCAACGAACCCGCGCTCGGCGCCGGTCAGTCGCATCGCGGCAGCCAGTCCATCCAGAACTTCCCTGCCGTAATAACGAAGGGTTTCCTTGTCCTTGTGCAGCAGTGGTTCGCACTCGGCGGCATTGAGGATCACCGTGTCGCTTTTACCGGAGAGCTTGACGTGCGTCGGAAAGCCTGCGCCTCCGGCGCCGACTACGCCGGCCTGTTCGATATGCTGAACGGTTATCTCAGCCATGAATGCCCTTGCGGGAGATTATCGGGTTTCGTCTCTGCCAGTACAATCCGCAGCATAACAGGCCGGGGGATCAATGAAAACCGTCGCACCGGTCTGGCCGATGCGACGGCATGCCTGGCGTCTTTCGGATACCCATTCGCCGGACCCCTCGCCGTCGACCTGCGACGCCGGAGGGAACGAAGGCGTTCTCTCACCCTCGCCTGCCGTCTCTCACTGCGTTTGGGAAGCCCCGGCGGCAGGAGAGGAGGTGGTGTTCATACCCTCCTGCAACTTGGCTTTCATGAGCCGGCCGACTTTGAACTTCACAGTCCGTTTGGGTGGTACGTGAACTCGCTGGAGCGTCTTGGGGTTCTGGGCAATACGTGCCGCCCGCTGCTTTGTCTCGAAAACACCAAAGTCCCGGAACTCCAGGCGATTCCCCCGTCCGAGCTCAATGATGATGTCATCAAGAAAGCTCTGGACGATCTTCTTCACCAGGACCCGTTTGGTACCGGTATCTTCGGCGATCCGATCCACGAGTTCTTTCTTCGTTACCGTATGCATGAAGATCCCTTTCCAGCCAAACAGTGCAGCCATGTTCTCTGTGATATGCCCTGCGCGCCTGCCCGCCACTCGACGGGCGGGAATAACGGTTCCGCCGACGGTCTGGAACGCTGCAAGTCATACTATCGCAACGACTTCTTGCGAACAAGTAAAAACTAGCGTCGGTAACAAGAAACTCCCGTTGTATTACGACGGGGGTTATTCGCGATACGGACCGGACGCTCGAAATTCCAGGCGCGAGCGACGCGGGATGTTTCCGTGCTCTTCGAAGAGAAGCAGTTCGTTTTGTGCTTCCATCCAGCACTCCGGCAGATACCAGAACTGCTGCGGGCCTATGTTCCAGAATCGCCCGAGGTTATGACCGTTCAGAAAAAGCTGGCCTTTCCCGGCGCCTGCGATGTGCACGAATAACGGACGGTCGGATGGAACATATTTGAATTTTGTGGAGTACCACGCCGGACGGTCTTTGCCCACAACCGGGCCGCCTTCCTGTGGCATCCGCCACCTGCGGATCTGCCATTTTGCCCCGCCGGACAGCGGTTCGTTCATTGCGTGCAGCAGCACCCTGGAAAGGTCCCTGGCGGTCACGTCGCCCCATAACAGAAGCTTCAGTCGGTTCTTGCCCTGCTTGAGTTCCGCGCCGAGCATCACGTCGCCGAAATTCCGGTCATGCGAGGCGAAGAACCCGCAGGCACGGTCGTTACAGGCGACGGCTACATGCGCGGGCAAGTCACTGAACGACAGATGGATAGGAAAGACCTTCCGAAGCGGGATATCGACGGTCGCCTCCCACATCGGCAACTTTTCCAGTACGTCGCCAAGGTGTGCAAGCCCCCGCGGAACAATGCGGCGCGAAAAGTTGTCCGACCGCTTGAGCTTGAATTTCAGCGTCTTGATCTCCTTGGCGTCGTATACGTGCCCGAACAGTCCCTTCGGTTCACCAAGGCGGTCCCCGAAGTTGAACCTGCCCATGTTATCCACGAGTAGCGTCAGGACGTTGGTTCCTTTTTTGAACGAAGCCGGCATTGGTTTGCGCTATGCGCCCTGGCCGCGCCCCCAAACGCCCCGCAACTCCCCGTTGAGATATACCGTCGCCCTGTCTTCGCACTCCGGCAGGAACAAATGCCGCTTCCTGGGTCGGTCATGTTCGATATCTATCCGGTACCAGAGGTATCCGTAATGCGCGCCGATTCGATCGACATCGCGAGGGCGATCGATCTTCTCCCATTCCAGGTCATCGGAGACCGGTTCGGTGCTCACGGCTATCCGTTTCCACGTCCCCAGTTGCGGTGTTGGTGGTTTCGGCGACGGCGCGGGGTATTTTTTGTGCTTGATCTGCCCTTCCGCCGGAAGCAGCGCGCAGAGCTTGCCGCGGGGCGGGTGATGGACGTCGTCGAGCGTTTCTCCCACAAAGAGAGGCCCGAACACGAGCGTCTCGTCGACAGACCATGTTCGCATCGCCAGGTCGGTCTTCACCAGCACGATTCGCATTTCCTCGTGCTCGATTACCTTAGGCTCCTCGCCCGGCGGGATATCGCTTTGGATTTCGCTTCCGTTGACACTGAGACGGGCTTTGAAGTTTTCCGGCCCGTGCAGAACAAGGGTTTTGGCATTCGTCCCGAACAGGCCAAGCGGCATGACATTTGCGTAATCCAGCGTGTGGGCGGAATCGATCCGCAGGTTGACGGGAATCGCCGTCGCGCCGAACGGCAGGAGCGAAACCGTCAGGTCTGTCCCGCTGGCGAGCGAAACGGAGGCGGTTTCGATCTCGTCGCGTCCATTGTTGGTCACGATCGCCCATGCGCCGTCGGGCCCGGAAAGGTTCAACACGTTCGTGCCGTCGTGGATGGTTACGCCCGGATCAGACGCCTTGCAGGAGGCGAAGAACCGCCCCATTGTCGCCGCAGGCATATTCACCAGCCGTGTGAGGGAGTATTTTTCGGTCAGCCCACCGCCCTCGGCGAGCGGAGCGTCGTAATCGTAGCTGGTCGTTACATACGCCGCGTCCGAACCGAACGTTCGTCCACCGTAGAACCCGAAGTTCGTACCCCCGTGCCACATGTAATAGTTGTACTGGGCGCCGCAGCCGAGAATCTCCAACGCGCGGCGAGCTGTTTCGCGAGCGTCGCGTGTCTGATGCTCGCCGCCCCACGTGTCGTACCATCCGCACCGGAACTCGGTCATCAACAGTGGTGCGTCGGGCTGGCGCAACCTCATCCGCTTGAGATCCTGCACCGCCCTGTCCCAACTGTTGACGCATTCCACGCTGTCGGGAACGGCCGGGTCGGAAAAGATATTGCAGTTCAGGATCGGAACGTCGAAACCGCTTCTTCGGAACAGTTGGCTGATGAACTCGAGATATGCCGTGCGGTCCGGCATAGTCGTCATGAAATATTCATTTTCGTTCTGGATGGCGATGATGTTTCCACCGCGTGAAACCTGCATATCCGCAAGTTGCGGAAGCACGTTTGCGAAGAACTTATCGTAATAATGCGTGTAGGCGGCGTTATTGGTCCGGTACGAGACGCCGGACTTGCCCGCCAGCCACGCCGGAAAGCCCCCGAAGTCCCATTCCCCGCAGATGTACGGTCCGGGGCGGAGGATAACGTACAATCCGAGATCCTCAGCTATCCGGATGAACTCGAAGAGGTCCCTGTCGCCGGAAAAGTCCCATTGTCCCTCTTGTGGCTCGTGGAAGTTCCAGGCGACGTACGTGCTTATGCAGTTCAGACCTGCGCGCCTGGCCTTGAGAAGCCTGTCACGCCACAAGGCGGACGGAATGCGAAAATAGTGGACCGATCCGCCGACCAGCCAGATGCGGTTTCCGTCCACCAGAAAGCTGCGATCGTCGTATGTAACAGCCGCCATCAATAATGTTCCTTCTGCACCGGCTATTGAAACATCGCCCCAAGTGCTTCCGGAGGCACGAAATGAGTTTAAGTACCTCTGCGCCCCTTGCAACAAAAAACGATCAGCCCTCCGGCGAATGTCATCAACATCCGCAGTGCGTCAGCAACGTCGTTCCGGGTTGTTTTATGCTTATTGCCGAGCGCAACAGGCTTTTACATAAGGGATTATGGTAATGTGTATCATGGCGCGCAGGCTGCGGGCGCGCCAATTTACTCCGAAAGGCCTTCGGAATGAATATAGCCGCAACGGCTTGTTAAAGCACAGGTTACAAGGATATGTCATTACAGGGCAAAAACTGCTCGCTTCCAGGTCCTAATCAGAGGGTCATCACGCTTGTCTCAAGGCGTCGCATACCCCTGCGGCATGCGCGTCGTCGTGCGCTATTACCTCCTTTACTCCCGGCGGGCGGGCCTCTATAAAGATTCGTACCATGCGACGTTTCGCGTACATTTTCGTGTTTGTCCTGGTGACGGGGCCTGTCCTGCAAGCCGGGAGTCCCGAAGCGCCCCCGGTGGATCTCCGGGCGGGCGGGCATCTTGTAGCCCTCGCGCAAAGGGCGATGCAGCGATACCTGTCCGAGCGGACGCCCGCCGCCGGCCAGCCGATTCCACTGGAACTGCAGCCGCTGCAATCGCTGCGTTTGCGGGTGGTGGTAAGCCTTCGCGAGCGGGGCAAACTTGTCGGACGGTCGATTCAACCCGTTGGCGAGCTGCCTCGGAACGTTATTTCCGGCGCGTTGAAGGCGATGCGAAGTCCGCTCCTGCCCGATCGCGTCAGCGGCGATTATCTCAGAAAGCTCACTATCGAGATCGAAATCCCAGGCCTCCCGGTACCGGTCGATGCGGGTGGGATCGATGCGGCCTTTATCGCGGGCCTGACGGGGCTGATGCTCTCCCAAGGCAGCCAGAGAACGATGGTGCTGCCTGGTGAATCTTATATCGAAGGCATGGATGCAGAAGCTGCCGTCCGACGATGCATCGGACGACTTTCGCTCGATTCGAAAACGGTCAACGAGCCGCGTCGATGGTCGATCTTCCTGGCGAGGCATTTCGTTGGCCAGGAACGTGGGCGTGTGTTCAGCCTGTACCGCGGAAAGGTACTCCTGCCGCCAGAAGCGATTACGGAAGATATGCTCGTCGCGGCTGCGGAAAAAATAGGTGCGTTCCTCAAGGGCTGCCAGGATCAAAGCGGGCAGTTCATAATCGACGGCGTCCGGCCGTCTATGAAAAATCACCTGTACGCAACGCTTGCGATGGCGAAGCTCGCGCGCAGGGACAAACGTTTTCTGCCCGTGGTGAACCTGGCAATGAAATACGTCGTCCCTCATATCCGCACCGGCCCGAAAATGGCTTTCGTAGCGTCGCCGAGAGGCACGGATCAACTTGCCGCTACGGCAATACTGGCCGGGATACTTCGAGAGCTGCCGCAAGATCAGAAAATAGCGGAGCTTGGAAAAAAACTTCGCACCGGCTTGCTGAAAGCGATTGGACCGGACGGGCGGTTTTACGAACGGCTTGACTTCAAATCGACGCGCGCTGCGCCGCTTGCGGATGCTTGCATGGCGTTTCTGGCGCTCTCGCGGGACGCCGTTGCAACCGGAGGCGACACAAAAAGCAGGCTCGCCTCAGCCCGCGAATGGCTCGTCAAGGCAACTCCACGAGACGCCGAGGACGCATGCTGGAAGATTCGGGTATTGGTGCGATCGGTCCGTGGTCCTCTCGCTCCTGTTCCGGTCGGTTCGAGCGCGCCGCCGGACGAGTTCGGCGGATTCGCGCCGGCGGGCGGACACCCGACGACGGTGCTTACCGCGATGTCGGCTGTGAACATGGCAGCGACGTTGCCGCGCCTTGATCAGCTTCGCACCCGTGAGCCTTACGAAAAAACCAAGGCTAGCCTGCTAGCGGCCAGGCGGTTCTGCTACCAGATGATGTATCGCAGGGCGGAGTTGTATTTCCGGACGGATGCATCCAGCCGCCTCGGCGCGGTGCGCCAGAAGCCCGGATCGGCGAAAGTTACACTCAGGGCGTGTGCTGCGGCGATAGAAGCGTTGTTGGTGAAGTAACATCTATTTGCGGGTGTGCACCTGGAACGAAAGTTGTTCCATGCTGGCTGCGAGATCCACGGAAAAGACCGCCACTTTTCGTGGAGTGTTCAACGTGGTCGGGGCGAAGTTCAGTATCCCACCGATCCCCGCTTCGCACAGCCTGTCTGCTACTTCCTGTGCGGCATGGGGGGGGACGGCCATGATAGCCATGTCCAGGTCGTACTCGACAAGTGCGTCGCCCAGCTCGTCCAGGTGGCGTATGCGGACCGCTCCGACGTCCCTGCCAATCTTGTCCTGGGCGATATCGAAGGCGGCTACGATCTCGAACCCGCGATTGGGAAAGCCCCTGTATCGCAACAGCGCCCTTCCGAGGTCGCCGACGCCGATAAGAACGACGCTGCGAACCCTGTCGGTTCCGAGAATGCGTCGAAGCTCCTCAACGAGCGGTCGGACCTCGTAGCCCACTCCAGGCCGCCCGAATTGACCGAAGTACGTCAGGTCTTTTCGGACCTGGGCGTCGCTGAGGCGCAGGCTCTCTGCGAGTTGCCGGCTTGATACCGTCTTCGTGCCTTCTTCGGCTAGCTGCTCGAGCCTGCGCAGGTACAGGCTGAGGCGTTTAACCGCGGGATTGGGTACGGAGAAGCTTTTCATGCCCTTGCCAGCCTGTGTTTTTTTCCGACGCGACGGACCTGCTGCCGACGGATGATATCCCGCTCGGCGGATACCCGTCAAGGACCACTCCGTAACGCGAGTTGCGCCTTGACAGTGTGACGCCATCCATCTACCATCCGTGGCACATTACAGTTCGACTTGAAGGGATCCTGAGACATGCGCCAACGATATTCCACCCGCTCGCGTGCGATGGTCTTGACGATTGTATTGCTGTGTGGCCTTTGCCAGGGGGCTCCGCGCCCCGCCCCGCTTAACATTCCCGAATCAGAGCGTCGCAGCGGACTTTCCAACGCCAGTATCAAACAGATCGAGGACTGGCTGACTTACTACGCCGACGTGATCCGCGACGCCAAGAGCGACCCGAGCGACCCCGCTGCGAAAAGCGCGCAGATTTTACGGGGCAGGGACGGGTTGGTCGAAATCTACGAGACTTTCGACGAGGCGGTCTACCGTCGCGAAGTCGCGCGCCGCGTGGTTAAAATCGTGTCGCCCCTGCTTGCTCTGCGCGACCCGCAGAAGCAGATCAACGCCGCAATGGCGATGTCCAAAATAGCCAGGGCGACGATCCAGCCGGGACTGGAGCGGATGATCGTCAATCCGAACGCCGCGGTGCGATACCTGGGCTGGAAGGGATATCGGAACATCCGCACGATGATGCTGATCCAGTCGGCCCCTCTGCGACGGGCGATGTTCAACTCTCTCAAGGCGCGTGCCGCCGCCGAAAATTCCGCCCCCGTTATCCGGGCGATGCTGAGTTTCATGGTTTTTCCGCCGATCCATCCCGATACGGTTACCAAGGAACGCTACTTCGAATCGTGGCGGAGGGGTTTTTCGATTATCGGCGCCAACTGGAAGCGATGGTGCGTTCGCGTGGTAAAGGGCGACGCGGAAATGTCCAAGGCGATGCGTCGTGGAGCCGACGTGGTGCGCCGTGCAAAAATCATGACTGCTGCGGAGGCGAAATCGCAGGCGAAGCTGCTTTCCATGCTGATGGACCTGACCTGGGCGGCAGGCGTCGCGTACAACAACGCCATGACGCCGATCGAGAGGGCCAAGGCCCGGATCGTGGCGGAGGAAGACTCCGCATCCAGGGACCAGGCCGAAATCGCCCGTTTGCAACCGTTGGCCGATGCCAACATGATGCTCCTTCGCGACTGTGAAGATGCGCTGAACGAACTGAAAGGCCTGGAGAGCGACAAGCGGGTGACGAAAATCAAATCTGCGCTGACCAGTGGAAGAGTCAAGCGGCGCGGAGCGGCGGTGATGGTAGCCGTGGCGACCTGGGCGGAACTGCTCGCCGCCGACGGCGTGAAGAATGCTGAACAAAGCTGGGCGACTTACGACACCACGGTCGTAGCCCCTGCGACCGCCCCGGCGGAATAGGGTTTGGCGTCGGAAGGCTTCAAGGGACCGGACCGGAAGCGAAACACACCATGAAATGGTTTTACGTGGTATCGATAGTCGTCGTGGCGGCTCTGACCGCACTTCCCCTGACCTACCTGAGAAGTGAACGGGAAGGCCAGTTCGACGGACTCACTATCGGATGGGACGAAGACGGCAAGCCCATCAAAAAGAAAAAAGCGATCGTCCTGTACGACAGTTTCTCTTCGACGCTCCGTTCGCTGGACGCCGTGACGTGCGGCGACACGTGGTCTTCTGCGATCCAGTCCAATTTCTACGAAGGATTGTACGGGTATCACTATCTCAAGCGTCCCCCGGTCGTAGTGCCGGTCCTGGCTGCGGAAATGCCGGAAATCAGCGACGATGGGCTGACGTACACGATCAAGATCAGGAAAGGCGTGAATTATTCCCGCAACGCCTGTTTCGGAAGGGAATCCGATGGCAGGTTCAAGACGCGCGAAGTAAAGGCGAAGGACTTCGTCCTGTCCTTCAAAAGATGCGCGGACTTCCACATCAGGCCGGGCCTGTCATGGGCGTTCCTCAGCAAGCGGGTCAAGGGGCTGGACGATTTCCGCAGGAAGACGCGCAGCTACAAGTCCACGGACTTTTCGCGGTACGAGATGGAAGTGGAGGGTATAAAGGCGCTGGACGATTACACGCTCCGGATACGCCTGAACGAACCGTTCCCGCAATTCCAGTACGTCCTGGCGATGCATTCCTACGCCCCATGCCCACAGGAGGCGGTGGATTACTGGCTGGCCGGTTCGAACCCGCCCCTGACCGAATTCCGCAAGAAGGAAAGCCTCGTGGGCACCGGCGCGTACATGCTGAAGACCTACGAGGCCAAGAACAAGATTATCCTCGTCCGCAATCCGGATTTTCGAAAGCAGTTCTACCCGTCCGAGGGCGAGGAGGGTGATAAAAAACTGGGGCTGCTGGACGACGCGGGCAAACGCGTGCCTTTTATCGACGTAATCCGATACGACTGGATGCCGCAGACGTATTCGTCGTGGATGACCTTTCTCGCCAAGCGAAAGGACGCGGCAGGGATTCCGCGAGAGACCTTCGAGTTCGTCATAACGCCCGGAAAAGAACTGACGGACAAGTGGCGAAAGCGCCATATTTACCTGCGAAAGACCTGGTCGCCGGCAATCTACTGGATCGCCTTCAACATGGAAGACAAGGTCGTCGGGGCCAGCAAGTCGCTTCGCCAGGCATTGTGCCTGGTATATGACGTGGAAAATCACATCAAGGTGCTCTACAACGGCCGGGGTAAGCGGGCGACGAGCATTATTCCCAGTTCCTTCGACGGACACGAACAGGTCGGGGACGGGCCTTACTATCGCCTGGACGTCGATGCCGCCAGGAAGAAGATTGCCCAGGCGAAGAAAGAACTGGCTGCCGCCGGCGTGCTCGACTCCAACGGCGAGATCCCCGAGTTGAAGTTCGACATGACCAGGGGCGACCGATCATCGACTTTCGGAGACTTCGTCAAGCAGCAATTCAGAAAAGTCGGCGTGAAGGTCAAGATCGTCTACAACGACTGGTCGACGCTTCAGGAGAAGGTCAACAACAAGCAGGTCCAGTTGTACACCATGGGGTGGCACGCCGATTACCCGGACGCCGAAAATTTCTTCCAGTTGTTCTACTCCGGGAACATCGATAAGGGCACTAACGATACCAATTACAGGAACCCCAGGTTCGATAAGCTTTACAAGACCGCCCGCGTAATGCCGGACACGCCCGAGCGAATGAAACTGTACGTAGAAATGGCCCGCATCATCGGCGAAGACTGCCCCGTGCTGCTACTGAGTGAACCGCTGGGTTTCGGCGTGTACTACGAGTGGTTGAAAAACGTCAAGGCACACCCGATAGGATACGGGTTCATGAAATATCGGCGGATCGATTCCGATCTGCGAAAAAAGCTCGGCGGGAGGAACTGACCTTCTCATGGGCGCTTATCTCCTCCGCAGGCTGATCCTTTCGGTCTTCACCATACTCGGTGTCATGGTGTTGACGTTCGTTCTGTTCAACCTGATAGCCGGGGACGTTTCATCCAATTACGTGAACCCCAAACTCGGCGATCAGGCGAAACAGGACTGGCTGGAAAAGAGGGGCCTTAACAAAGACGTGATCTTCAACAAGACCGCCGGCGCGAAGTTCTGGACCGGGGAGTTTTATGACACCCAGTTCTGGCGTCACATGATCGATTGCGTGACGTTCCAGGGGCACAGCTATCGGTATCCCGACAAGACGCTCATGAGCATCATCGCGGAGAAGGCAAAATACAGCCTGGCGCTTACGGTGCCCATGATGGCGATAGGGTGGTTCGCTGGACTCGCTATCAGCGCCTTCGTCGCTTACTTTCGCGGAACGATCATAGATCGCGCGGGGGTCTTTATTACCGTGCTTGGAATGTGCGTGCCCTTCCTGGCATACATGATCCTCGGACAATGGGCGATGTTCCAGATAAGCCCCCAGCACGCCTGGGGACTGGCGAGTCCTGTCAATATCTACGTCCCGGTCGCCATCGGCGTCATAGCGGGTCTGGGCGGGTCCGTGAGATTCTATCGAACCGTGTTCCTGGACGAGATGAACCGCGATTACGTGCGCACCGCCCGCGCAAAGGGCGTCCCGCTACCGGGAATACTCTTCCGGCACGTCCTGAGGAACTGCATGCTCCCGATACTCACGAGCGTGGTCATGTCCATCCCGTTCCTGATCATGGGAAGCCTGCTGCTGGAGCAGTTTTTCGGCGTCAACGGGCTTGGCGACCTGTTCCTCAGCAGTATTAACGATCGTGACGTGCCGATCATTACGGGACTGACGTTCCTGACCACGGTTATCTATGTTATCGGACTGGTGATAACGGACATCCTTTACGCGGTGTTCGATCCGCGAATTCGGCTGAGGTAGAACGAGCAAGTGAGCGACCTGGTTGAGACAACCCGTGTCGAGCAGTTCGAGCCCCGGACGGGACGGAGCCTGTGGTCCGACGCTTTCCACCGGCTTTTACGCGACAAGATCGCCATCGCCTGCTTCGTTATCATCTGCATCTACGCGGGGATCGCCATCGCCGCGCCGATGATGTTTCCCGACTGGGCCAATGAGGTCGATTACGACAACCTGAACGCCAGGCCGAGCTGGTCCGAACCGCTGGGGACGGACGGGTTCGGCAGATCCATTCTGCAAAAAACGCTCCTGGGCGCCAACGTGTCGATGACGGTGGGCCTTACCGCAAACATTATCGCCATACCGCTGGGAATGGTGCTGGGCGCCATTGCCGGATACTACGGCGGGTGGATCGACGATATCATCGTATGGCTGTATTCGACGCTGGCGAGTATTCCCGGACTGGTCAAACTGCTGGCGATCAAGTTCGCCTTTATAGACAAGGTGCTCTGGAAGGGCAGTTGGTATGAGCTTGACCTGGACGGCCTGCCGGGTATCTGCATTGCGCTTGGCGTTATCAGTTGGATCGGCACCTGCCGCCTGGTCCGCGCCGAAACGATGAAACTCCGCGAGATGGACTATGTTCTCGCCGCACGCGCGAGCGGGAGGGGCGGGCTGTCCATACTCTTCAGGCACATAATCCCCAACCTGCTGCACATCGGGATTATCAACTTCTCGCTGGGCTTCGTCGGTGCGATTTCCGCCGAGGTGTTCCTGAGCTTCCTGAACCTTGGCGTACAGGACAGGCCAAGCTGGGGGCGAATGATCAGCGACGCCAAGATGCAACTTGTCGCCGGGCAGTGGTGGGAAATCGGCGCCGCTACCGTGGCGATATTCCTGATCGTACTGGCGTGGAACATCTTCGGCGACCGCCTTAGGGACGCACTGGACCCGAAACTACGAAACGTATGAGCGATAACGGCACATTACTGCGAGTGAGCGATCTGCGAACGCACTTCCACACCGAAGACGGCGTCGTGAAGGCGGTCGACGGCGTGAGCTTCCGGATCGATCGAGGAAGGACGTTCGCACTCGTCGGCGAGAGCGGCTGCGGGAAATCCGTCACGGCGTTTTCCATAATGCAGCTCATTCCGATCCCACCGGGCAGGATCGTCTCGGGAAGCATCGAACTGGACGGCGAGGAGCTTCTCGACCTGAACGAAAAGCAGATGCGACATATTCGAGGCTCGCAGATCGGAATGATTTTCCAGGAGCCGATGAGTTCGCTGAACCCCGTGTTCACGTGCGGCAGCCAGATCGTCGAGGCGATCCGCCTGCACCGGCGCATATCCAGCCGCGACGCCAGGGCGATGGCGATCGACCTGCTCGTACAGGTCGGAATCCCCGAACCCGCGCAGCGTTTCGACGAGTATCCGCACCAGCTTTCCGGCGGTATGCGCCAGCGTGTGATGATCGCGATGGCGCTTAGCTGCCGGCCTCGCCTGCTGATTGCCGACGAACCGACCACGGCGCTGGACGTGACGATACAGGCGCAGATACTCGAACTGCTCAAGGAGCTTCAGGCGTCCACGCAGCTCAGCATCCTGCTGATCACGCACGACCTTGCCGTCGTCGCCGGGACGGCCGACGTCGTGGGCGTCATGTACGCCTCGAAAATCGTGGAGCAGGCGGACACCGGGCAACTGTTCGCCGAACCCCTGCACCCGTACACGCACGGGCTGTTCCGTTCTATCCCCCGGCTGGGCGAAAAAAAGCACCGCCTGGAGACGATTCCCGGGACCGTGCCGAACCCGTTGAACTTTCCCGCGGGGTGCAAGTTCCACACGCGATGTCACATCGGACGCGACAAGCCCAGGTGCCGCACGCAGGAACCGACGCTGCGAGAGGTACGACCAGGCCATTGGTGCGCCTGCTGGGAATGCGACCGATACGAAACAGCCGCGCAAAGCGATCCGTCCGACAAGGTAACATGATCGAGAAAAACGACGATATCATCCTGTCCGTCCGCGGGCTGAAAACCTACTTCCCCGTTCGCGGGCGGTTGCTGGGAAAAAAGCAGTATGTCCGCGCGGTCGACGGCGTGGACCTTTCGGTGAGGCGCGGGCGGACGCTCGGACTCGTCGGCGAGAGCGGGTCCGGAAAAACGACCGCAGGGCGGACGATCCTGCGACTGATCCCCGCAACCGCCGGGCAGGTGAGTTTCGACGGACAGGACGTTTTCCGCCTGCGTCGAGGGGCGATGAAGGCCCTGCGCAGGCGAATGCAGATTATTTTCCAGGACCCCGTCGGATCGCTGAACCCGCGAATGACGGTGGGGGGCATCGTTTCCGAACCGCTCAAGGTCCACGGCGGAATGACCGCCCACCAGCGACGGCAGCGCGTCGGCGAGCTGCTGGATCGCGTGGGACTCTCGAAAATGTACGTCAACCGCTACCCGCACGAATTCTCCGGCGGGCAGAGGCAGCGAATCGGAATCGCAAGGGCGCTTGCGTCGAAGCCCGACTTCATCGTCTGCGACGAACCGGTAAGCGCGCTGGACGTGTCCATCCAGGCGCAGATTCTGAACCTGCTGAGCGACCTCCAGGACGAGATGAACCTTGCGTACCTGTTCATCGCGCACAATCTTGCCGTCGTCGAACACTTCGCCGACGAGGTAGCCGTGATGTACCTCGGGCGGATCGTCGAGGTCGCGGGTCGCGACGCGCTGTACGAAAAGCCGACACACCCGTACACCCGCGCGCTTCTTTCTGCCGTTCCCATACCGGACCCCAATGCCCGCACTACGCGAGTGCAGCTTCCCGGCGACGTGCCCTCGCCGATCAATCCGCCGTCGGGTTGTCCGTTCCACCCGCGATGCCCGCTAACCCGCGAGCTTGCCCAGGCCATGGACGAAACCGAGACACGCGAAATTGTAACCCTCGGCGAGTCTGTGCGAGTCGTCCGAAGATGTGTCGAGCAAACGCCGGCGTTGCAGGAAGTGCCTGGCGACGAAACCCACTGCCACGCCTGCCTGTTGAGGCAGGGAAACACTTGACGCTTTGCGACAAGCGCGAGGCATTCGATTACAGCCCACAGATAGCTATCTGTGGGCTGTTGCATTGCGGCATTTTCAATCTATGAGCGTTTCCGAAAGGTCGTAAAACCGGTTTTCAGGTGGAAATGGAGAGGAAATCTACAGGATCGCTTCCAGAAGTTCTGCGAAGGCTGCCTTTGGATCGACGCCGCACGCCCTGCACCAGAGAATGAATTCCGTTACGTCTACGCGCCGATTCGCCGACTCGCAATTGTATATCCAGGATTGCGGCTTGTTCATGCGCGCGCCCAGGGCACGCTGAGTCAGACCCGCCGTCTCACGCAGGTCCCGCATGAGAACCGGGAGCTTCCGGTAGGACATGGCATGTTGCGCTTTCGGCGGCATGCCACCACGTTATCGGATTTCGTTCTTGACACTATTTCCGTGTCATGGTATATTTGCGCTTACTTGGCTCTGGCCTGCTTTGCAGGAGCGGCAGGTTCACTCAATCCGGGGTACGGGCGCTATGCCCTGCGTAGCTTCAGCGAAGCAGGGTTCGCTCACTCGCACCGCCCCAGGCCATTCGGCGGCCTAGTTCCAAAACGATTTTCTCAAAGGGAAAAAGGAAGGAACTTTGTCATGTCCGGAAAAA
>JAJRYB010000021.1 GCA_024275995.1 Planctomycetota bacterium
AACAGGTAGATAATGCAGGCGCCGGCGAGGCGAAAAAGCCCGCCGTTATTGGACTCCGACGAAAGGGGCGAGAGATGAACAGGACTGCTCTTATCGTAGCCCTGGCGTGCATGGCGGTATCGCTTGCGTGCATCGGCTATGCCATCGCGGGAGTTATCCGCGGAGACTTCGGAATGTGGACCTTGCCTTTCGCCTGCCTGCTCGCGGGGCACCTGCTGGCGGGACTCATAGCCGTTGGACTTCTCGCAAAGGCCCGTTCGGGAACCTCCTGCTGCGGCGGGGAGGGCGAATCATGATCTGGTACTGGCTGGTGGCTTCGATCGTAGTGTGGCTGCTGTCGGCGGCGTGTATTATCGGCACGCTATACGAACTGGGCGCCGGAAAAGCCGACCTGAAGAAAGGCGACTTCTGGGGCGGCATTTTCTTCCACGGAGCTACCGCAATTCTGGCGTTGTGGCTGTTCGTCAAGGCGCTCGGATAGGTTGCGTGGTCCGCGAGATACCACAACCGAAAGTCCTGCTCATTTCCCTGCTGGGGGGCACGGACAACGTCGGCGTGAAGTATCTGCACGCTTCTCTCATGCAGGCCGATCGAGATTCATCCGTCCTGTTCCTTCCGTCCGAAGACCCGGCCGCGATGGCGCCGGCGGCGGAATTCATCGACCGGGGGCGATTCGACATCGTGGGCATAAGTTTCATGACCGCCTTTTTGCCCAAGGCGACCGCCCTGACGCGAGCGATCCGCGATCGCTGCGGGAAGCGCGTGACGATCGTATGGGGCGGGGTGCATACCACCATTGCCGCAGAAAGTTGCCCGCCCGGTGCGGACTACCTGTGCGTCGGAGAGGCGGAAACGGCGTTCGTCGAGTTCGTGGAACGATTCCGCGACGGTAGCGAAGGCGAAGTGGAAGGTTTCAACCGGCCCGGAGATTCATCCTTCACAGCCTGCCCCCCCGCCGGCGACCTGGACGCCCTGCCGTTCCCGCATCACTACCCGCCCCGCACATACGTCATGGACCGCGGAAAAGTACGTGTCATGACGCCGCGCCTGTTCCGCAGGCACTCGCACTATGCCGGAAGCTTTCTGGACATTCTCACCGCGCGGGGATGCCCGTACCAGTGCAGCTATTGCTCGAACCACCTGCTCCAGAAAATCTACGGCAGGGACCTCCGCAAGAGAAGCCCGGAAAACGTCCTCGCGGAAATCCACCGCAACGTCGCCGAATCGCCGGTGCGGTTCAACTACGTGTATCTCAACGACGATTGCTTCATCGCGCACAGCGATCAATGGCTGGAAGCGTTCGTGGAGGGATATCGCGACATCGGCGTTCCGATTGTTTTCAAGGCCATTCCCGCGGTCGTTACCGAGCGGAAGATTCGCATATTATGCCGGGCGCCGGTGGGGTTCGCGCTGTGCGGACTACAGAGCGGTTCGGAGCGGACAAACCGGGACATCTACAATCGCCCATTCTCGCGGGAAAAGTTTTTGCGATGCGCCCGGCTGCTTCATCGTCACGGGATACCGGCGACCTACGATGTGATCGTGGACAATCCCTACGAGACGCCGGACGACTGGCGGAAGACGATCGAACTGGTCGGCTCGCTGCCTTCTTCGGCGTATCTGCTGCTCTACTCGCTGACGTTTTACCCTAACACGCTTCTGTACGAGCGAGCCAGGGCGGACGGTTTGGACGTGGACGCGCATAGGAATAAATCGCAGGTGATAATCGAGAGGCGATCTCGCGAGGCGCAACTGGTGCGCCTGGCGATGCTGATACCCAAGGAGATACCGCTCGCCCTGCTGAACAGCGACACCCGCATTACCCGACTGGCGACACGAACGCTGGCGGCGACGGGAAGGGCGATTCTGGAACCGCTGCGCATGTTGCGCCTGGCGAGGCTCTCGCAGCAGAAGAACCCGCGACGACTGGTGCGGCTGCTGCGCGATTACGGGCGGGAATTCTGCCGGAAAATGTTCTTCCCGCGACGAATGAAGGAAGGGTACCGACCGGAGATCGTGTTTTCGTCGCCAAAACCAAAACGCGATTCCGGGAAGGGATTGCATCCTCCCCGGAGCGAAGGTACAATGCCCGGCTCGTTTGACGATAGTGAAAGGACGTTTTGATGGGACAGCGACGAGACAGGTTGAATCGGCGCCTTGAGAACCAGAAGGCGACGCGACTCAAGAACGGGCGGCGCAAGGGTAAAGAGCGCGCCCGCAGGGCTGCACGCCTCGAGGCAAGACAAAACCAAAACGCCGCTTCCGAATAGCATCCGGCGGCAGGGTTTCCACCATCCTGCGTGCATGCGCACTTCATCGGGGGGCAAACCGCCTGACGGCGTCATCTCTGGCAAAATGCACGCTGGAGGATATACTACGTCCATAATGCAGGTTTGAACGCGCTACCAGGCCGGCCCGGAAGGAGCCGTTTTATGCCCGTAATTCATCCAACCGCGATTGTAGATCCCGACGCGAAAATTGCCGACAGCGCGGAGGTCGGCCCGTACTGCATCGTCGAGAGTGACGTGGAAATCGGGGAAGGTACCGTCCTGCGAAACCATGTGGTCGTGCGACGGCACACGAGCATCGGCAGGGGGAATCTCCTGGACTCAAACGTGGTGCTCGGCGGAGAGCCGCAGGATTACGGCTTCGACCCCAAGAGTGTCACGTACCTCAAGATCGGCAACGATAATATTTTTCGGGAAGGGGTGACGATCTCACGCGCTACCGGCGAGGGCAACTCGACCGTTATCGGAAGCAGGGGCTACTGGATGTCCAACAGCCACGCCGGGCACAATGTGACGGTCGACGACGACGTTATTCTGGTGAACGGTTCGGGCCTGGGGGGGCACGCCAGGCTGGGACGCAGGGCGATACTCTCGTCGAACGTGATGATCCATCAGTTCACATGGATCGGCGAAGGCGTGATGAGCCAAGGTCAGGCCGGGGCGGCGATGCACGTTCCTCCGTTCTGCATGTTCGCCAACATCAACTGCCTGGTGGGCCTGAACGTAACGGGCCTGCGCCGCGCCGACGACATCACGAACGAAGACCGGCGGCAGATCAAGGATGCATTCTCCATTCTCTACCGGGCGCGACTGACGCCGGCGGAGGCGCTGGCGAAGATGGACACCCGCCACGACTGGGGCGCCGCGGCGGGCAGGTTCCTGGATTTCGTGCGTCGCGCGATATCGGCTGAGAAACCTTTCAACCGCGGCTTGATGCCACTGCGGCGCCGGAATCGTCAAGTCGCATCGTGACGCCAGAGGAGCGGCCCGGACTGCTTGCAATTTACAGAACCGACCATTAGGATTCTGTCCGACAGAGTCGGGAAAGGAACTTCATGACGGATGTGCAGGACGTTCTGGGCGTCGCACTGGTCGGCTGTGGAACGGTCGGCGGCGCCGTCGCCGAAATTCTCACGCGAGACCGGTCGATTCTCGAAGAGAGGATCGCCCGGCATATCGAACTGCGCCACATCGTCGACGTGGACTTTACAAACGCCAAAAAGATCGGCCTGGACGAGAAACTCTTCCGGTCCGATCTCCAGGAAGCGCTGGACGACGAGGGCGTCTCGGTCGTCCTCGAGTTGATCGGTGGAACCACGATCGCCAAAGACCTCAGCGAGCGGGCCCTGCGCGCCGGAAAGCACGTGGTGACGGCAAACAAGGCGCTCCTTGCGCATTACGGAATCGAATTATACGCCCTGGCGCGGGACAACGGCGTGTGTATCACCTTCGAGGCGAGCTGCGCCGGGGGTGTCCCGATCATCCGCGCCCTTACGGGCGGACTGATCGCCAATCGGATCGACGCGTTGTACGGTATCGTCAATGGCACATGCAATTACATCCTCACCGCCATGACACGGCGCGGACAGACCTATGCCGAAGCGCTCGCCCAGGCCCAGAGAGACGGCCTTGCCGAGGCGGACCCGACACTCGACGTGAGCGGCGCGGACTCAGCCCACAAGCTGGCGATCCTGGCGTCGCTGGCGTTCGGGCAGAGGATCGACCTGGAAGCGATTCACGTCTCAGGCATCGATTCGCTCGACCCGCGCGACGTCGCCTGCGGACAGGAACTCGGATACGTCGCGAAACTGCTGGCGATCGCCCAGCGGCGAGACGATGGGCTTTCGCTCCGCGTCCGAACGGTGTTCATCTCGAAGGAGCATCCGCTTGCGTGGGTCTCCGGTCCGTTCAACGCCGTCAGCGTGTACGGGCACGCCACGGGACACACGATGTACTACGGGCGCGGCGCCGGTGGAATGCCGACAGCCTCCGCGGTCGTCGCGGATATCGCAGCCGTCGCCACAGGCGCCGCGCAGCGAACCTTCGACGGGCTACCGTTGTGGCCCGATCTTCGGGAACCCGCCGAGCAACTTCCGATCGACGCCGTCAACAGCCGCTACTACCTGAGAATGACCTGCCATGACCGTCCCCGCGTCATCGCCGCCATCGCGGACATCCTCGGGAGGCGCGATATCAGCATAAGCTCCGTGCTCCAGCACGAACCGGACGAAAACGAGGAACGTTTCGGCGTTCCGATTATCATCACGACTCACAAGGCCAACGAAGGCAACGTCCGCAAGGCCCTGCTGGAAGTCGACGATCTTGACGTCGTAAAGTCCGGTAGCGTATGTATCGGAATCGTCGACGAGCACGAGGAGCAGTTGTGACATGAAATACGCAATCGTCATCCCGGATGGAGCGGCCGACGCGCCGCTGGACGAACTCGACGGAAAGACGCCGCTGGCGGCGGCGTCCACGCCGAACATGGACTGGATCGCCGCAAACGGACGATGCGGAACGGTGTCGAACATCCCCGCGAAGATGCCCTGCGGATCGGACGTGGCGATACTGTCCGTTCTGGGGTACGACCCGGTAAAATGCTACACGGGACGCGCCCCCCTGGAAGCCGCGGCACAGGGCTTGGACGTAGATCCAGACCAGTGGATATTCCGATGCAATCTCGTCACCGTCGTGGACGAGGCGATGGAGGATTACTCCTCCGGGCACATCACCACCGAGGAGGCCTCGGCACTGATATCGGAACTCAACCGTCTGCTCGGCGGTCAGCGAGTGCTGTTCCACGCGGGTGTCAGCTATCGCCACCTGGTGACGATCGACGGCGATTTCGACGTTACGACCACCCCGCCGCACGATATTCTCGGCGAGACGATCTGGGGGCGCCTGCCCAGTGGTAGCGGTTCCGAGATATTGCGAACGCTCATGGACCGCAGCCAGGCCGTGCTCGCCGAGCACGAAATAAATACGGTCCGTCGCGATCTGGGCGAGAACCCCGCAACGATGATCTGGCTGTGGGGGCAAGGCAAAATGCCTCGGATGGACAGCTTCGAGCAGCGATTCTCCGTGCGCGGCGCAGCCATCACGGCTGTGGACCTCGTCCGTGGAATCGCGAAGCTCATCGGGTGGGATGTAATCGAGGTTCCGGGCGCCACGGGGTACGTGGACACGAATTACCCCGGCAAGGGCGCCGCGGCGATAGAGGCGTTGCAGGATCACGACCTTGTCTGCGTACACGTTGAAGCGCCGGACGAGGCCGGTCACAGCGCAAACGCGCAGAGCAAGGTCGAGGCAATTTCGCGAATCGACGAGCACGTCGTCGGGCCGCTGCTCAGGCGACTGCAAACCGAGGGCGAGGACGGCTGGCGAATGCTCGTGCTTCCGGACCATCCCACGCCGTGCGCCGTAAGGACACACACGTACGACGCGGTGCCGTTCGCGATGGCGGGAACGCGCATCGAAAGCGTCGTCGCAAGCGAGTTTACGGAGTCCGCCGCCAACGAGTCGGACCTGCACGTTCCCCGCGGCTGCGAGCTGATGGAGTTCTTCCTGAAGGTGCGATAGCGACGGAGTATTTCTGCGAAAATGAGCATTGTAGTAATGAAATTCGGCGGTACGAGCATTGCGGACGCGGAAAAGATTCGCGCCGCCGCACGACGTGCCATTCGAACCGGCAAACGCGGACACCAGGTCGTCATGGTGGTCTCGGCGATGGGCAAGGCCACCGACGTTTTGACGGAACTGGCCCGGAAGGCATCCAGTGGAACGGAACCGCCCAGGCGGGAGATGGACCAGCTTCTCGCCACGGGCGAACAGGTGACGATCTCGCTGATGGCGATGGCGCTGGAGGCGGCGGGCGCGTCGGCGATAAGTTTCACCGCCGGGCAGATCGGAATGGTCACCGACGACGTGCACACCAAGGCGAAGATCAAGAGCATAGACGTCCGGCGGATTCACGAGCAGCTCGACGCGGGCAAGATCGTGATTATCGCGGGTTTCCAGGGCGTAACGGAAACGGGCGCGGTCACCACGCTCGGTCGCGGAGGCAGCAACGTTACACTCGTCGCCATTGCGGCGGCGCTGAAGGCGGAGGTCTGCGAAAACTACACGGACGTGGACGGTATTTTCACCGCCGATCCGCGTATCGTTCCAAGCGCCAGGAAGATCGAGCGGATCAGCTATGACGAGATGCTCGAACTGGCGAGCCTCGGCGCGAGCGTCCTGCACAATCGCGCGGTCGAGTTCGCCAAAAAGTACGACGTGCCAATTCACGTGAGAAGCAGTCTGCACAATCGAAAAGGAACAATGATCGTGGCTGAGACGGAATCAATGGAACGCATCGTGGTGAGCGGCGTGGCGTTGAAGGGCGATCTGGCGCGGGTCACTTTGCATGACGTGCCGGACACGCCGGGCGTCGCGGCAAGGATTTTACACGCCATCGCAATCGGCGGCATCGTCGTTGACGACATCATCCAGACTATCGCGGGTAAGAGGAAAGCGACGGTGAGTTTCACTGTCGAGTTTTCCGATCTGTCCGATGCCAGGAAAGTGATCGCGAAACTCTGCAAGACTCTCAAGTGCAAGGCGATTTTCGAGGACCACCTCGCGAAGGTCTCCGTCGTCGGCGTCGGGATGCGAATTCACACGCACGTCGCCGAACGGATGTTCGCGACGCTCGCCAAGGCGAAGATCAACATCGAAAACATAACCACGAGCGAAATCAAGATTTCCTGCCTGATAGATCGCGGACAGGGAAAGCGGGCCATGCGCCTCATCCACGACGCCTTCAATCTCGGAAGGAAAAAACCGGGCGCTGGAAAAAAGAAAAAAAAACCGCACGCTCATAAGGCATCCTGACGAAACATTCCATGCCCGCTGAGAGGCACATTCGACGGAACGTTCGCGCCCACGACGGAATCGCCGCCGAGTACGACGCCATTCACGCCGAGCTTCTCTGCCCCGCGGAGCAGCAGCGTCTCAAGCTCAAGTTGAAATGGGCCGTCGGGGCGATCCGGACGGAGTCCGTCAGTGGGAACCGTCCGCCGCACGCTCTCGATTTCGGCTGCGGGACCGGAAACCTTACGCGGCTCCTGATCGAGATGGACTTTGGCGTGACGGCTGGGGACGTCTCGACGAAACTCCTGCGACGAGTGCGAGACAAGCTGGGCGCGCCAGCCGGCATGCTCGAAACGATGCGCCTCAACGGGTACGATCTTGCGGGCGTTCGCGACGGGACGTTCGACCTCGTCGCGACGTATTCCGTTCTGCATCATGTAGCCGATTACGCGAAGATCGTGGACGAACTCGCGCGCGTCACGCGCATCGGCGGAGTTGTGTTCATCGACCACGAAGCGACGGGCGTGCAATGGTCGGACGATCCGGGCTGGAAGGCACTCCAGGCAATCGCCTCTGCCAGCGCGCCGCGCACGTCGTGGTGGCGAAAACTTCTCCAGCCACGGCGATACTGGCGGCGGCTGAGGCGACTGATCAATCCGCGATACCAGAGCGAGGGCGACATTCACGTCTGGCCGGACGATCATATCGAGTGGGATATAATCGACTCGTCGCTGCGCAAAAGGGGCTTCGAAATTATCCTGTGCGAAGACTACCTTTTCCCGAGTCCATATTATCCTCAGGAAGTGTTCGAGGAATACAAGGACAGGGTGCGGGACATACGCCTGCTCGTTGCCCGCAGGAGCAGCCCCGGCGAAAGGAGCGGGAAATGAGCAAATCCGGAGCGCGACGTAAAAAACTTTCTTCCGCGCAGAGGCGGGCTGGATACGCAATCAGGCGAGGCATCCCGGTGGCGATTGTCCTGGCCGTGATGGCAGCGATCTTCATAGCGGATCGGGCCGGGGTGTTCGGTGTCGCGCCGCAGGGCGACATGGAAAAATACCACGACAGGGAATTTCGTGTCGCGCGGACTATCGACGGAGACACGATCGACCTGGACGTTCCCGACGTTAATCACCGTACGACCCGCGTGCGTTTCTGGGGCGTCGACACGCCGGAGACCCTCAAGCGAAACACGCCCATCCAGCACTTCGGGCCCGAAGCGAGCGCGTTCACCAAGAAGGTGACGCTCGGAAAAACCGTTCGTGTGCTACTCGATCCCGCACGCACGCGCGACAGGTATGGCAGGCTCCTGGCATATATCATTCTACCCGACGGACGCATGCTCAACCGCGTGCTCGTAGCCGAGGGATACGGCTACTCCGACCCGCGGTTCGAACACCGGTTCCTGCGAGAGTTCCGCAACTTGCAGAAAAAGGCGAAGAGTTCGCGCGCAGGCTTGTGGAAGCGCGTGCGAAAGGAAGACCTGCCCTACTACTATTCGAACCTGCGCCTGGCAACCCGTTGAAGAAGTCGCTCTGTCTTGCGATGAGAAGTTTTGGAACGGGCGGCGAATTTGCTACAATTGCATCGGTCGTTGAAGAACAAAATTGCGATTGCGCCGAACCAGGCGGAAAGGACAAGTCATGGCTGCCAAACAGTTCGAAATGTACGAGTGCTGCTCTCAAGACTGCGATTTGATCGTGGAGGTAGTCCAGCCGGAATGCTGCGAACAGGGCGGCGAGTTCACCTGCTGCGGCGAGAAGATGGGACGACTGGAAGAAAAGACCGCGGACTTCAAGACCGAAAAACACGTTCCTGTCGTCGAAAAGGTCGACGGCGGCGTGAAGGTGACGGTCGGCAGCACGCCCCACCCGATGGAAGAGGATCACTGGATCCAGTTCATCGAGGTCTGCTCCGCGGGCAAACTATACCGGCAGTATCTCAAGCCAGGCGACCCGCCGGAGGCTTTCTTCCCGATCGACGCCGACGGACTCGTCGCCCGCGAGCACTGCAACAAGCACGGGCTCTGGAAAAACTGATCGCTGCGCGGTTAACGGCCTGCATTGCGATTATCAAAAAGTCCCGGCTTGGCCTTCGCGCGCGGAGATTATCAAAAAGTTTCGGATTGACCTTCGCGCGCGGGTTGATGCAGGTCGAACGCCAGCTTTCCACGGATGGATTCCAGCCTCTGCGCGCGCTTTCCGATCCGCCCCACCAGCAGCATCATGGGCTGACGCCGCTGATCGGAGAACGTGATAATGATTCGTCCGAACCCAAGCAACCTCTCCAGGAAGTCCCCGGTGTCCAGGCGGGTGCTGTACTCTTCGCGTGAGATCTGCTCACCGGTCTCGGTAGGTCCGACCTGGATATTCATATAATTCGGCGTAATGGCGACGTAATAGAACAGCCCGCGAATCCACGATATCGCAATCGCCAGCGCGAAGACGAACGCGAAACACAGGTAGGCGATCCAGTTCATCGTGAAGGCGATGTACCCGAACGCACGGAGCACCGCCCACAGCCAGCCCATAAAAACCAGCCAAAGCACCAGTACGAGAATAACGAGCACCAGTATCATCAGCACTTTCACGCTCATCTCGTATTCGTCGACGAGAAAGTTCAGAAAGAACACCCCCAGCCAGATTCCCCCTACGATTCTCGAACCGGTCCCACCGGGCTGGAGGAACGCCATCGCGACGCAGGCGCAGAGTGCGGCGATGATCGTGGGAATATAGAGCACCTTCCGGCTCCAGCCGAAGACAACCAGCCATTCGTTGATATCCGGATCGTCGCGGAGCTGATTTCCGACGCGGGTCCGCGTGCGAAGCGTCTTTCTCAGCATCAGCCATCCAAGCCCGCCGGCGAGCAGCAGGAAAAACGGAACAAGGAAGATAATCCACTTGGTGGTATCCCATTGCGCGAGCATACACGCACCCTTTCTTCCGCCCGAACACGCCGGATCAAGCCAACAGAAAACCAGGAACCCGGAGGCAAGCGTTACTTGATCTCGGCCATTATGTACTGCCGATCCCAGTTGCCTTCGCTGTTGACCCGCACGGTTATGCGGTACTTGCCGGGCGGAATCTTCGTAACCTTCTCATACGTGCGATCGTGGAACCAGCCGAACTCCTTGAGCTGGAGCTCTTTGCCCGGCTTCATCCCGGCGACCGCGTCGCACTTGTACATCACCTGCTGATCGACCTTGCCGCCCTTAACCGGATTGACGATAACGTCGGCCTGTTTGAACTTGCCGAGTTTCTTCGTGTCCAGCTCGAATTTTATCTTCGGGTTGGACGACACATCGTCAACCTTCCAGAGCTGCTCGCTGCCGTCCTTGCCGCCAGGTTCGGTCTTTTCACCGTCAATCCAGACGGTGATATAGTGCCCCTGGAACATTTCCTTTTCGGCGGACTTTGCGGGAGTGGCGCTCGTCGTTCCGTCGGTGTCCTTATCGCCTTTGCCCCACCTGCCGAGATCGACATTAATGTCCGCGCATCCCATCGCGCCCACCAGAACCAGCAACATCGTCGCCGCAATCGTCTTTCGCATTTGCATTTGTCCGGTCCCTGTCTTTTCGGCGCCGGAATTGAAAACCCATGCGACCACCGGCGCCGTCTCGGCGTTCGCTGAGGGTGCAATAATATTCGAATCCTGCATTCAGATTGCCCGGCGAGGGCTTTCTTGTCAAGCGCGAACCTTCCGGGCGACCGCGTCGCGAAAAACCTTGCACGCACCGGCGCCTTGCGTATCATGTCCAATTCCGGCCGACGCCGGGAAACGTTAGAGCGATGAACGATTGAGATGCAACATGGATTCGTCGGTGAGGACGAGCCTGGCAAGGATGGCGAAGCAGGCAACCCCTTGGGGTTTCCGATACAGCCAGACACAGCCAGGCGACGCCGCAACCAGAAGGCATGTTGCAGATCAGGCGTGAATTGCTCTAAGCCAAACGCAAACCAAGGTCCGATAAAGAACAAAGGGAAATTGGAGATGTCTACGAAAATTCAGCGTATACAAGGCCGGCAGATTCTGGACTCCCGCGGGAACCCCACCGTAGAGGTTGACGTTATCCTCGCCGGCGGCGTTCTGGGACGTGCCGCCGTACCCAGCGGCGCCAGCACCGGCGAGAACGAAGCCGTCGAACTGCGCGACGGCGACGAGAACGTATACCTCGGCAAGGGCGTCCTCAAGGCGGTCGCTTTCGTCAACGGCGAAATCGCCGAGATCGTTACCGGCATGGACGCCTCCGATCAGGACGCCGTCGATCAGGCAATGATCGACGCGGACGGAACCTCCAACAAGGCGCGTTTCGGCGCAAATGCCATTCTCGGCGTGTCGCTGGCGACGGCGCGTGCGGCGTCAATCGCGGCGGGCAAGAGCCTGTACGCTTACCTCGGCGGCGACGACGCCGTCACGCTGCCCGTTCCGATGATGAACATACTCAACGGTGGAAAGCATGCCGACGGAACGGTGGACTTCCAGGAGTTCATGGTCCAGCCGTGGGGCGCAACGTCGTTCTCCGAAGGCCTGCGGATGGGCACCGAGGTATTCCACGCGCTCAAGAAGGTGCTCAAGAGCAAGGGATACAACACCGCCGTCGGGGACGAGGGCGGGTACGCGCCGAGCCTCAAGAGCAATGAAGAAGCCCCCGAACTGATCCTCCGGGCAATCGAGAACGCCGGATACACCCCCGGAGAGGATATCTGGATAGCCCTTGACCCCGCCGCCAGCGAGCTTGCCAACGAGGCTGCGGCAAAAGGCAAGCAAGGGTACTGCTTCTTCAAAAGTGACCCGGATCGCATCGTGACGAGCGACGAGATGATCGACATATGGGCCTGCTGGTGCGAGAAATATCCGATCCGCAGTATCGAAGACGGACTGGCGGAGAACGATTGGGCCGGATGGAAAAAACTCACCGACAGGCTCGGCGAGAAGGTCCAGATAGTCGGCGACGATTTGTTCGTGACGAATGTAGAATTTCTCCAGCGAGGTATCGACGAGGGATGCGCCAACAGCATCCTGATCAAGGTGAACCAGATCGGGTCGCTGACGGAGACGTTCGCCGCGATCGATCTGGCGACGAAAAACGGGATGACGGCAGTGGTTTCCCACCGCAGCGGCGAAACCGAAGACACGACGATCGCGGACCTGGTGGTCGCCGGGAATACCGGGCAGATCAAGACCGGTTCGGCCAGTCGGACAGATCGCGTGTGCAAGTACAACCAACTGTTGCGTATCGAGGAAGAGCTTGGCGAGAAAGCGATCTATGGCTCGACGACGTGGAACAAGGGTTGATCCCGGCGATCGGCTTGCCGCGACAGGACGAATGATCGGATTCGTCATGCTGAGCGGCGCCGGCGTGTGCGTCATCGCCGCCGTTGTGCTGCTGCCCGCTTACGCCTCCAGGATGGAAACGGAATATCGTCGCGACTGCCTCCGGTCGGAGAATGCCGATCGCCTGGCGGAGCTTGCCGCCCTGGAAAAACTCGAGCGCGACCTTCGCAACGGTGACGAGGTTCTCATCCAGCGCCATGCGGAAAGTACGCTGGGCCTGCGCCCCGACAGCGCTATCGTGGATGAGTACGACCTGTCGGAGACAGTCTCTCCCCCGCCGCTGGTGCGCTTCCGGCGGCAGGAACGTCCGGACAATCCGTCCGGCGTTTTGATCCGCATGGGGCAAAGACTGAAGAATCCGGCGACGCGACGAGGGCTTTCCCTGCTTGCCGTCGCGATGCTGGTGGCGGCTATGTTCCTCTTCCAGGCGCCGCAAGGTGAATCTTATCGGCGATATTGAAGAGTCCCGAGCCATGCGAGGAATTTTCGATGCGAAATGTTGCCCACGTCGAGTGATAAACCTTATCGGCGATATTGAAGAGTCCCGAGCCATGCGAGGAATTTTTTCTCGATGGTGTCTATCCCCTTGCCGAAGACATGCTCGATGGCCTTGACGTCCGCACCCCTGCCTGTATGGTGCTCGCGGAAATATTCATAAAACTTGCCCAGCAGCCCCCGCTTCTGCATGTACATCACGAAATATCGCGCCTGGGCGTAGTTGAGGCCCATCAGCTTTCCGCGGAAATCCCGCCTGGTCACCAGCTCGCGAAGCGGCCGAAGCGTTCCCCTGCGGATCGCCGTCTTCAGCGCCGGCAGACGCCAGTTAACGTAGCCGATGATGCCCTTCGGCCGGATGCGGCACTGTTCGTGAAGGCTTCCCAGCCCCTCGTTGAACCACGTCGGAACGTCGGGAAAATCGTAGACGATCAGGGCGTGCGTAAGTTCGTGCACCAGCGTTCCGCCACCGGTCCCTATATTCATGACCATCGTGCGATCCCAGGAACGGTAGTACCCGAAGTACGAAACTTTCTCGTCGCCGAGGAGTTTTTTGGCCCAGTAGCGATAGCTCTTTTCATCCTTGAACAGAAGTATGCGTATGACCTTGTCGGGCTTCTTGCGGAAATAGTCGGCCCACATCGCTTCCGCGGCTGCGACGATCGTGTGATCGGCGTACGCACGGACGGTTCTGCGAGGCATGTTTCCGACGATAACGAAGGGCGGCGAGATGATTGTCGCAAAGCTCCGATCGAGCTTCCTGCCAAGCGCCTCCGCCTCACGCCGGCACGAGTCCATGAGTTTGCGGGAGGGGTATTTTTCCTCCGGACCGGTGCGTGCGGGCCGGCTACCGGCCATCAGCGAAACGGGCGCAGGACCGCGGGAGGAAGCGGCGTTGCGATCGGACCCGAGCGTGACGGCAGCGGTATCCGTAGCCTCCGGCGAGAGCGCCACTCCCACCGCCAGGCCGACGGTCAAACCGACCAGCACGACGATACTCCATCGCACGATAGTGTTCATGTTATCTTCGACACATGAATGAAAGAACGGTTCGCGCAATCAGGTGAGAAAATCCGTGCGCTGCGGATGCAGAATGCGCCTCAGCTTCTGCAGGGCGTGGATCTCGATCTGACGCACGCGCTCTTTGGAAATCCCCAGCCGCCTGCCGAGCTGATCGAACGTCTTGGTTCTGCCGAAGCTGTCCAGGCCATAATGATCGATAAGGATCAGCCGTTCGCGCGTAGTGAGCTGGGTCAGGACACTGTCGATGCTCTCCCGCAATTCGGAAACGTTGGCCTCGTTCGGATCGTACGATCGCAAGGCGGCGGCGATGTCCAGCACTTCGTCGCAGCCGGTGCTGAAACGGTCCAGCAGGAACCGTTCCCGCGGTACGGATCTGGCGAAATTCCGCATGATCGCCCACGAAGCATACGTCGAGAAACGGTTCCCGCGCGAGTAATCGAACTTCTCGACCGCCTGCATGAGCGATACGTTTCCATCGCTGATCAGTTCGAAAAGCGTCTGCGGGCCGCGGACGTGACGCTTGGCGATCGATACCACAAGGCGAAGGTTCGCGCGGACGATCTTGTTCTTGACCACGTTGGCTCGCAACAGCAGGGCCTCGACCTCCTTGAGCTGACCGGTACGGATTCGATTCACGTCTATACTTTTGCGCAGATGGTCCGCCCTGTATTTCAGGTAGTTGTACATTCGGAACAGGCTCCGCTCTCGATTGACGTCGAGCAGGGGCACGTCATACAAAGACCTCAGGTAGGGCGGCAGGCCGGGAGGAGCCTTTACCATCGATTTCCTGGGCGCCTTGTTGTCCGATTCGTCCGTTTCCGCCAGGATAATCTCGTCGGCGTTCGGCAGGTCGAATTGCGGATTGTAGACGTAGTTGATGGGGCGATTGAGCAGTTGCATCGCCCGCACTTCGTTAATCACGCGATAGACGCTGCCCCGCGTGCGATTGTATCGCTGCGCCAAAACATTCACCGGCACGCCCCTCAGGAAGCACCGGTAGATGATCATTTTCTGCTGCTCGCCCAGAGACACTTCCCTTGCGGGGAAGATCGCATCGTCCGGATGCTCCTGGTCGTACTTGCGGATCGTGTATCGAATCGTCTCGACCGCCCTGCCGGTTCTCGCCGCCAGCCGCTTTGCTACGTCGTTCAGGCAGCACTGCGTAAACTTCGCCATTCGTCGCGCTCGTCGCAGGATGTCCCGCCGCTCCGAAGCGGTCATCTGCGTGAACTGCATCGATCGCAACACCTGCCGGCGACAAGACTTCACGAACCGGTCGACGGAACTTTCCAGGAACGCCACGCGCCGTTTTCCATCCGGGAAAATCAGGCGGCGGGCGGGCAGGCCGCGACGGCGCCAACGCTGGATCGTCTTGGTCGATACGTTGAATCGTCGCGCCAGCGATGATGTATCGTGAACGGGTTCAGGGTAATCGCCCGTGCGAAGTTCAAAACTCTCACAGACGTCCAGCATCAGGCGAAGCAGATCGTCGCGCAGAGACTTTCCGGATAACGGTTCGGAAAGGACATCGCGCCGCGGGCGGTAGCCCGTCAGACGAAACACCACGAAGGCATACGGGTACTCGCGATTTGGCTCGATGATCCGCAGCAGGACTTCGGCGGCGTCTACGTATCCCTTGCGAAGACGGAGCAAACCTGCGGTAAGCTCCGTGGCCAGCTCCTCCATGGGCTTGTTCAGGTATTTCCGCATCCGCCGCTGTCCTCTGCCGGCCATCGGCAATATGCCCCAACCCACATCATCACACGCGGCCTGGTTATTCGCTCGGGCGCCCCGCCCAAACTTCCGCGCATAGCGCAACATTGCAAAACCGGCCGGGGCATTCCCCCATCCGCTGCCCCGCGATACAACTGCTCGAACAACAGTACAACATCCTCAGGCGAAGGGCTACGCTGCTTGCGGCTGTGACCGAAAGCATGCTCCCCTCCGTGTGCATATCCTGCGCCACACCAACACCAACTACGTGCAACATTGTACCTGGAAGCATAACATATTGTATTTAAAGGCGTTATGAATAAATGATTCTTGCGCCCGGATGAAATCGAACCGCCCTTGAACTCTCGATGAGTCTTATTACCCGCCATACCATGCACATAATGGGCAATATTTCCCATGGCCCCGTCAGCTCGGTACCCGCGTTCGATTTCACTCCGGCCGGCGAATGTCGTACTTCTTCATGCGATAGCGAATATTGTCCCTGCTGATGCCCAGCGTCTGGGCCGCCTTCGTCTGGTTCCAGTTGCTCTCGCGCAGAGCGTTGGTGATGATCGCCTTCTCGTTGGCGGCCAGTACCGACCCGCTCGTGATTTGCGCAGCCTGCCCACCGTTTAACTCGCCGGGCAGGTGCTCAAGATGAATCGTCGTCGGCTCGTCGCCGGTTTCTCCTGCGCCGCGGCACAGAAGGCACGCGCGCTCGAGCGTGTTCTGAAGCTCTCGTATATTTCCCGGGAAGTCATACCTCGCCAGTGCCGCGACCGCTTCCTGCCCGATCTCCGGCACGGACATTTTCAATTCCCCGGCTAGATGTTTCAGGATGTGCTCCGCCAGGAGGGGGATGTCCTCCTTGCGATTTCGCAACGGTGGTATCTCGATTGGAAATACGTTCAGGCGATAGAACAGATCGTCGCGGAACCGTCCGGCGGACATTTCTTCCGACAGGTTGCGGTTGGTCGCGGCGATTACCCGAACGTCGCACGCGATTGCCGAGGCTCCGCCGACGCGAACGATTTCCTTCTCCTGCAAGACTCTCAGGAGTTTCACCTGAACATCCGGCGCAATCTCCGCAACCTCATCCAGAAATATCGTTCCACCGTCGGCAAGTTCGAACCGCCCCAGCTTTCGACCGGTAGCACCCGTGAAGGCACCGGCCTCGTGCCCGAAAAGCTCGCTTTCCAGCAACGTTCGCGGAAGCGCCGCGCAGTTGACCGCGATAAAAGGACGCTCCGAACGTGCCGAGTTGGCGTGTACGAACCTCGCGGCCAATTCCTTTCCCGTTCCCGTCTCGCCGAGCAGCAGCACCGTCGCCGACGAACTCGCCACGCGCATGATCAGGTCGCGCACTTCCTGCATCCCCGGACTTGTGCCGATCATCTCGTTTTGCGAGCGCATTTCCTGGCGAAGCCCGCGATTGTCCTTACGGAGGCGATCGTACAGCTTGGCATTGGTCACTGCTATCGCGGCGAGGTTCGCGAACACCTGCGCCAGCTTCATATCCTTTTCGGTGAATTCCCCGCCCTGAATGGGATTGATCAGCTCGACGACGCCAAGCCGGTCCCCTTTGCTTGTCAGCGGCGCGACGATCAGGCTTCGCGTCTCGAAGCCGACCAGCTGGTCGATCTCCTTGAAGTGCGAGTCCTCCCGCGTCACATCGCCCACGATAGTCGGACGCCCGGTACGCATGACCATGCCCGACACGCCGGCGTCCTCGTCGTATTCCATGCCGACAAGCTGGGTCGCCCGATCCCCCACGGCAGCGCGAAAAACCTGCTTTTTTCGCGCCTTATCGAACATGATGACACTGGAGGCTTCCGCTCGCATCACCGCTGCCGCGGTGCGCGCGATGGCGTCGAGCGTCTCGTCCAGCTCGCGGGTCTCATTGATAACAGCCGAGGCGTCAACGAGGGCTGCGAGTGTTTCGGCAGATAGATCGCTGGTTCCGTACATGGGATAACCGTCCCGCACCCGTATCGGCAAATCCAACGGCAGGCACTTAATCGAGCAGGTATTTCAACCGTCGGATATGCCTCAGGTACGGCGAGTTTTCCTTATCCTTCAGCGCTGCGTCGCACGTCTTCATGGCGCTATCGCGTGCCGTCGCCGCCCGTTGTGTCAGCTCGTCCATGATTTTCTGATCCGCACTCCCTGACCGTTTCATTCCATCGATGCGCATCTGGTACAGGTTGTACAGTCCCGCATAAGCGACGGCGAGTTGCCCCTCGTACGTCCAGGAGTTATTCACCCCCGCGTAGCGAACGGCCTGATCGAAAACCTTGATCGCGCTGTTGAAGGACTTTTCAGCCGACGTCGCCACTTTCGTCGGGTCGGACACGTACGAGGCGATTTTGCCAGCCAGGTTCGGAAGTTTACCGTCCCTCTTGCCCATCAGGGTCCACAGGGTTTTTAATTCGGAAGCTATGTCCTGCGCCAATGCCCTCATTGCCAGTTGGTCCACGCACATCCTGGCGGCGAGCATGTCCGCCTCGCCGGCCGACGCTGAACTTTCCGGACGAGGACTGGTGGAACCGCTTCGGGCAACCTTCGCTTCCAGATTCGCAGCCAAGCGCAGGTGCGTCGATGCCGATTCGAACGCGTCCAGTGCATCCTTTTCATGTTTCTTCGCCATGCCCAGCGCGTCCGAGAGTTTCTCGGCGTTATGCTCGACCTGCAGGTAAGGCTTATCGAGTTCCTTCGTGACCAGGTCCTTCTGCCTGGCATTTGTATCGCCGACCTCATTACGCGCCGCCGCGATTTTCTCTGCACTTTCCTGCCTGGCCTTTGCGGACTGCCCCTTCAATTCCAGGTCTTTCTTCTGCGTTTTCAGCGAGCTGATATCGTAATCGTAACGTGCGATATTCGCCTCGTTCCGGCCGGCGACTTTCTCCTTCGCCAAAGCCTTCTCCAGCAGGTTCAGGCCCTCTCTTCCGGACGCCAGTCGGCTGTCCGTTCGTAACTTGCCCGCCTGCGCCCGAAGATTAGAGGTCGCCACGCTCAGGGCGTTGCGGGCTTTGGTCTTCTCCGCGATTTTCGCGTCGATATCGGAAATTTGTTTTTTTATCGCCGCCTGCTGGTCTTTGGACTGCTTGATGATCTCATTAAGATCGTCGTTGCTCACCTGCGACAGGAGGTCATAGTATTCGATCCGGTTGAGTTGAGCGTTCAGGATCTGCACCGCCTCGCGAATCCTGTCCGCGGCGTATCGCGCAGCCTGTCGTTGAGACGCCGTTTTCGCGGCATGGTACTCACCCCGCAGCATGACGATCCGACCCAGCGTCGCCTCGGCGAGAGCCTTGGTGGCGTCGTCGGCAGCGGCACAACGCGAGATGGCTTTCTTCAGGGCCGAAGCGGCCTCTTTGAGCACGTCCAGTACCTTCGGGTTCATTGCCGATGCGGGAAGAACCTGAACCTTATTAGTATCGGAATCCGGAATAATCGTGCCGGGAGGCAACGGAGAGATCAACTCCACATTGTCGCCGCTCTTGTATTTGTAGACGGGGTTCGCCCACAGCGCAGAGGCCTTGGCATATCGCCGCTGAGCCTTCGCGGTTTCCTCCATCAGCGCCTGAGAGTCGGCGGTGGACCGTCCTTCGGAACAGCCGGGCAACAGACCTGCCTGGACCGCACAGGCGAACAGTAAAACGCCGAGAGTCAAGCTACGTTCATGCACGTTTTTATCTCCCATGCTTTCCACCACTACGACGCCGTCATGGCATCCTGATCGTCGCGTAGTTTTTTATCACGACGGGGACATTTTTGCAATGTTCCTCCCCAGTAAATCGTCCTTGCCGGCCGTGGTATCGGCCTGGTCGGCATTCTGGAACCCCCGCACGGCGCGAAGCACTTCCATCGCGTCGTCGAGGCGGGTGGTGTAATCCCTGCCTCGCATTCGTCCCGGAGCACACAACAACACTACCCCCTCGCGCACTTCCATGCTCACGCCGTCGTCGGCGAACTTACCGCACGAACCGGCCAGCACATCCGCCATCGCCCCGCTACCGCGGTAATTCCACAAGCCAAGGCGTCCATCGCAGCGCTGCAGCGCCGGCGCCTGGGTATCCTTCCACATCAGAACGCCGGGCAGGCGCAGGTGCGTCTCCAGCACGACCATGCAATAATGCCGTGTCAGGCGGCGCGTCCCGTGCCCCAGCTCGCTGCGGAAGTCGAACTCCCGCAGCGGCACACCCTCCGTTCGCCCATAGGCGACGTTATAGGCCCTTGCGCTGTGCCCGCTGTGCATAAGTGTAAACTCGGCGTATCGTCGCGCGATGTCAAAGGGATCGTCTGCGGAGAACCGCAGATCCATTTCATTGGCCTTGCTCGCCAGGCGACGGGTCCGCTTCAACTGGCGCAGGCCCATCACCACGAACGAGACCGTCGACGCAATCAACACGCCGATCAGTAATGCCATGAACGCCGTTTGCACGCGCCAACCCGCCGTCCGTCAGATCGGCAGGTCCCCTTTCTTCTTGTCGCCCGTCTTCTCGTCCGTGGAGGGTGCGGTCTCCGATGCAGGAAGTGCCGGACGTCCGGAGAGGTTCAGCTTCATGCCGAACGGTGGCTTCCACAGAACACGATAGTTCGGCGAGATCGGACCCTTAAGCGAGCGAATCCACGCGTGGATTTTCCGATAGCTCGCTTGCCTGCGATTGCGGAACGCCTTGGGCTCAATCTTGCCCGGGTGCTGGTATTCCGCCTGGTCCTTCGGAAGTGCATATTGTAACAGAAGCGATTTCGCCGGATTGTCACGATAGATCAGGCGACGCCCGTTCTTCGAGTACGAACTGAGGATCAGGAAATTGGTGTAATCCACCTTTTCGTATTTTCCTGACACGCTGAAGAGTTTCAGCCCGCCCCGGGCAACGTCTCCACCGTGGCAATGTGCAGCCGCACAGTACTGCGACACAATCGGCCAGACCCGGCTGCGAAACTCGGTCATGAACTTCGGATCGGTGCGCACTTCGATGTCCCTGCGAAACGACGTGTCGTCCCGGTCGATTTTGCCGAGCATGTAAACCACTTTTCGCGAACGGGACAATGCGCGGAAGGCGTCGTCGGCGCCGGGCGCCTCGAACTCGTCCCGGCCACGCATCGACTTGATGAAACGCTCGATCACGTCATTCTTGAAATTGATTGACACGGCACTATCATCCTCGCGGATTTCTTCGAGGCGAATTTTATAGATATCCTCAATACTGACAAGCCACTCGGGTTTCAACCTTGTCGAACTGCCCCAAGGCTGCGTCGTGCGGGGTTTGGGCCCAGGCTCGTCTTTGGGTTCAACCTTCGAGAGCGCGGCCGCCTTCAGGCGGGACTCGATCTGCAGCGATAATGCCCGCGCCTTGACATTGTTGCGGAGCTTCAACGCCCTTGCGATGGCCTTCTTCGCCTCTTTATACAACTCGGCCTTGAAGGCCCACTCGGCAAGCTTGTATTGATCCTCGAAACTCTTCGGATCGGCCTTTGCGCTGAGCTTGAGATACTTATCCTCCGGCGTGACGACGTCCGTTATGGACACGATCTGGTCCTTCGCGACCGTCACGACAACACCGCTGTCCGTCTTGATCTGGACACTTCCGTCGTCCTGCTTGACCACCTCGCCCCTCAGTTCATGGCCGCCCTTCAATTGAACGATTTTAACGCCGCCATAAACGGAAACGCAGATCAGCAGCACAGCGAGCATCGCTACGAGAACAGATGTTTTGCTCATGGTACACCTCGTAATAAACTACACAGGCGGTATCGGAGAGCGTCCGGGGAAACCTTCCCCTTCCGCGTCCTGCCCGTCTCCGGGCCGGACCATTTTCCGAACCTGCGATAAAGGCGGCAGTGGGATTCGAACCCACGAATAACGGATTTGCAATCCGTCGCCTTGGTCCGCTTGGCTATGCCGCCGCTTACTCGTGCGCCACTATAACCTTATCATCGGCAGCGTCAACGCCTTAACCTGCAAGCTTCTCCGCACGGGCCTGGATGGCGTTGAACCTCGCCCTATACTTTAACCCGCCAAGCGAAGGATAGTCCGCACGTAATTGCCTTATCCGCAGCGCCAGCGTGGACATTACTTCCGGGTTCTTCGAGTATCCATTGAGCAGGAAGTCGCAGTATTCCACCTGTATCCGCCAATAAAAGTCCGGAAACGCCACCGGGTCGATACCGGCCATCATGTCCTTGTAGAGACGCCTGGCCTCCTCCAGGTTCCGCAGATGACTGTACGCCCTCGCCATCCCCAGCACGTTAGGCAGATCGACCGGGATTCCGGCCTTGGCGCCTTGCCGCAGGTCCGCAATGGACTCCGTGAGTTTTTTGACGACGATCGCCAGGCGCCGTTCGCGCTGCTCTTTGGAAAGCGGCTTGCCGTCCGGACCCTTCCCGTCGAGATACCTCAACGCCTTGATAACGGCGCCGGCCTTGCTGGAACGTTCGATGTTAACGCCGAACTCCGTCTTCAGTACATCCAGATGCTGCGCCGCGAGTTTGCGGATGACGGCTTCGTTTTTAACGGCGCTGCGGATGGCGGACAAATCGGCGGCGAATCGCTTGTCGAGCTTAACCGCTTCTTCCCCGCGCCGTTTGTCGTCGTACGCGCGGCATTCCTTGAAAAGTTCCAGGCATTTTTTATAGAGGTTGTCGGCCTCTTTCTGTTTTCCGCGCAACTGCGCAGCCTGCCCCGCCTCGAGCAGCGCGTCGGCGTACATCTGCGTCAAGGCGTACCTCTGCGATAGCGGCAGAGGTTTGGGCTGATTCGCGCTGTCGAAAAGCGTTTTGGCGAAGCTCAGGAACGTTTCCTGGTAAGTCGCCAACTCGCTTTTTTTATCCTCGTCGCCTCGGAGGTTTTCGATGCGATCCCTAATCTGCGAAACGACCAGTCGGATCAGGTCCTCAGCCTGTCCCGGATGCCGCTTTCCGAACTCGCGAATTTCCTTGATCGCATCTTGAGTCTGGCGGTTCTCGATCATCTTCCGGATGCGGTAGTCCGTTACTTCGCCGAGCACAGGCGTCGATGGCCATTCCCCGGGCAGCCTGCTCAGTGTGTCCAGCGCAATGCGTTTCTGGTCCATAACCTCGTAGTAGACAACGGCTGCGTTGAATGCCGATCGCGCCCCCCAGGCCATCAGTTCGTTCCGGTCCGTCTTGCCGGTCATTTTTTCGGCTTGCGCCTTTGCGTCCCTGGCGTAGCCCAGAAGGTCGCGCGTCAGCTTGCGCGGAGGATCTATCTTGACGACTTTTTCACGGAGCTTTTCGTCCAGTACGCGATCCACGCGCGTATTCAGCGCCTGGAATCGGGAATACATATACGTCGGCAGGTTTGACGGCACGCGATTGTATGCACGGATCGCCTCGTCCATCCATTTGAGGATTTCATCGTTTGACTCGGCGAATCTGGCCTTTTCCGCGCAGGCCTGCCCGAGGTCGAAGTTCCATCCCAGCGACTCGGGCTTCTTGCCCCACTCGGGGTTTTCCACCAGCGTCTTGAGCGCCTCGATGTACTCGTTACGCACCTCGGCGGGAATTGGTTTGCGATCGCTGCGCAGCCGATCTATGAACGCATAGTACAACTTCACCGAAAAAATCGACGCCTGTGCGGCGCTGACATGCCCGGCGTGGTCCCTCGCCACCGCAAGGAAGTTTTTTCCCGCTCCCCTTGCGTCGCCCTGGCGGTTAAGCACAAGCCCCATCTGCCACAACGCCGTCGGCCGGAGCATCTGCGCCAGTTTCGTCTTCCGTTCCAGGACCTTCGCCACCAGTATCCTGCTCTTTTCGAGCGCTTCGGGCGATTCCTGCGACGCCTCGGAGATCGCCACCGCCAGCAGGATCAACGCGTTGAGCTTGTCGTAATCTTCCCTGCCGCGATACTTCGACGCGATGATGGAAAAAAATGCCGCCCGGATGCCCGGGTCCGTGTGCTTGTCCACGAAATCCAGCAGCACCTTCTGGGCCAGGAGGTCGTACTCGGCCGCCTTTTCCGGGTCTTTCCCGCGGATGCTCGACGCCCAGTTCTCGTACAGGTAATTCAGGAGCATTGCCGTCTTTACGTCCGCCTGGAGTTGGGCGTTTTTGCCCAGCAGTTTCCGGCTCTCGCGCTCGAAGTTGTCTACTGCCGATTTCGCCTCGGGGAACTTGCCCCACTCGATCAGGTTTCGTGCGATCTCGAACAGCGTGAGCATTCGCACTCCCGAACCGGTCTCCTTGACGCCCGCCGAGATCACCTCATTGAGGTATTCTGCCGCCTGGGCGTGCAGACGGTCCCGCTCTGAGAGCTGCCCTTCGGAGCGGGCCCACTCCCGCGCCATGATTCCACAGCCGCGAAGGGCTGCGTACTTCACGCCGCTTTCGTTGTCGCCACTAGCGAACTCGCCCAGTCCTCCGATACCGTCCCGCAGCAGCGACGCCCTGCGATTGCGATGCTCGGCGTCGATCGGCATCGCCATGGCGCGATAGCAGCGAATCCAGCCAAGACGGTAACGCAACTGCTTCTGGAGGTCCTCCATCAACGGAACGACCGTAACGAGCTTTTCCAGGTCTCCCCGCCAATCCTGCAACTTCTCGGTTGCGCGGACGTCCATGTCGGCAAGAATCTTCGTAGCCTCGCCGGTTTTTTTCACGATCAGGTCGCGGTCTTCCTGCCCGCCCTGGAGGTACAGAAGCTTGCGGAGGTACGGCTCGATGTACATCAGGCCCATCGTCTCGGCAAGCTGGAGGCGGTACTCGTAATGTTTGACCAGCTCTTCGTCCGTCGTCGCCTGTTTCGTCATCTCGACGACCTTCCGCAGGGCGACGATCGCCTCGTCCAGCAGCCTGCTTCGAACGGCAACGTCGCCGGTCCGTCCCGCCAGCGCTATCTTGCTTGTGGCTATCCAGAGGTAGTCCTTTACCCCTCCGGTTCCGGTTCCGCGAACCTCTTTCGCCAATTCGTCCAGCAGCTCGGTCATTCCCATGCCCGAAAGGCGATTGGCCAGCTTGCCGGAGTCCATGTTCTCGTAGGCGCTTTTGCCATTACCCTGCGCCGCCAGGGGCGCAGCAAAAGCCGCGAAGGCCAGTATCACCAACGCAATTCGCCATTGGACCCTCAAACGCCCGATCAAAGCTGTCTCAGCAATACGAATGGCCGTAAACTCCTTCGGCGTGAGTAAAATGAAGGGTTGCACAATTCCTCGCGATGGACAGTCAGTCCTCCGCGACGAAAACAACATTCTTGTATTTAGCCAGGACCGCCGCGTTGAACGCCTCGAGCGCGTGACGCCACGCGACGTCATCTCTCGGTTTGATGATCACCGGCACTTTCGTAGCAGCTTCACCCAGCGCCAGCTTCCGTCCCTCGAGCAGTTCATAGAGCTTCCTGGGCGTCTTGATACTCACGCTCACCTTGTCCACGTCATACAGGCAGCCGGTCATCCGCTGCGTCTTGGCGTCCATTGCCGGTATCACGTTGATCGTGATCGGGAGAAGGTCCGTGACCACCGGATCATCCTCGCTCTTCGTGGGAAGCGTGCCGGGGATCTGCCCTTCCGCCAGGCGAAAGTTGAACGCCAGCAGGAAGAACAGAAGCAGTTGGAACGTCACGTCGATCATCGGCGTCAACGGCGGCTGCATCTTCGCCTTCGGACGTTCGCGTTTCTTTCGCTGCGAAACGAAATGCGTCGTTTCGTCGCCTTCTATATGATATTTCGTGTCGCGTGCCATGATTATTGGTCCGAACCCCGCTCCTTCAACAGCGCACTGAATTTAACTTTCGCTATCTTCACGTCGGCGGCGGCGTCCATTACATGTTTGACATACTCGAACGCCACGCGATGATCCGCCCGTATCTCAACGTAGAACTTCGTTTTCCTGTCCGAGGCGGCTTTCTTCCTGTCGCCCAGGATCTTCTTCAGCCCATCGTAATCGTCGACGTCGATCTTCTTCTTGCTGATCATGTAGTACTTGGCCATGCCGGCATCGAGGGGATCGACCGCCTCGGGGCTTCTATCGCCACTGACGGAAAGAATGTTCACTACCACCCGGTTCGGAACACCCAGTTTTTCCTCTTCGACGGCCTGGCTCCGATAGGGACGATGCAGAGACAGGTTCGCCAGCTCGTCCGAGGCCATCTGCCCGGCGAGGATGAAGAAAACGATCAACTGGAAAGTCACGTCGATCATCGGCGTCATGTTGAAGTCAACGCCGCCCTGTCCTGTGCCTTTTTTATAGACCCTGCTCTTGGCCATTGCACACCTCATCCCGAGCTTGCGACGCATCTGCGCCTTTTTCGCCCGGAAGATCGACGATTATTTCTTGCCCGGCCTGAAGGCCGAGATCAATTCCTGCGACGAAAGCATTGCTTCGCTGGTCAGCTCGTCGATGCGGTTTCGCATCACGGCGAACACCGCCAGTGCGGGAATCGCGATTGCCAGGCCAAGCAGCGTCGTAACCAGTGCGATGCCGATATCATGGGCGAGATCGGCTGGATTGGGCTGCCCTTTCTGCACGATCGTAAAGAACGCGTTGATCATGCCCCAGACCGTTCCAAGCAGTCCGAACATCGGCGAGATATTTCCAATAAGGTTCAGCCACTCTATGTGACGCAGCAGCTTGGTCGTGCGTTCCTCCGCCGCCTCTTCCATCGCGCGTTCCATCGCGGGGTATCCGTGCGGCGCCTCGGTGAGGGCGGCGTGCACAAGATGGCTGAGGAAGTCCGGCTCCTGCGCCGTAACCTCGATCGCCTCCTTGTACTGCTTCCCGTCGAAGAGTTCCTGCACCTGCTGCCTGGCGGCCTCGGGAAGCAGGTTCACCCTCCGGATCGAGATGAAATGCTCCACGATAATCGCCAGCGTTCCGATACTCATCAACCAGAGCAGGATCCCGATTATTCCACCACCAGGCCAGACCAGGACCTTGAAATAATTCATGCTTTCGCCGCTTGCTTGCGCCAAGAAATCCATTCACCGTCTCCTTTATCAAACTTTCAGTCGTCGACGCACTCCACCAACGGCGGATTGCTCCATAATTGTGGACGGAATCCGATCGACAAAGTTACTTTTGCAATTCAACTGTCAAAAAACTTGCTTTTCAACTGCCGAGCTTCTTGAGCTCGTTCAGTGCCGATTTGGAAAATTTACCGCTCCCTGCGCCGACCTTCGTCAGCGCCATTCGCGCCGCCTGCTTGTTTCCAAGCTCTATGTTCACAATCCCCGCCAGGTACAGCGCCTCGGATGTCTCCTGTGCCTGGGGGTAGAAAACCACCACCCGCATAAAGTTCAGACCGGCCTGGAGAAGCATCCGGCGGTCCTTTGCCTTGCGATATTTGATCAACTGGGCCTTCCCTCGCAACAGAAGCGCCTGGGAGAGCTGCTCCGGCGTGAACCTTTTCAGGCTCGGCTCGATGATTTCGAGCACCTTGTCCGCCTGCCGGCGATCGATAAACGCCCTGGCGGCTTCCAGCTTCGTCTGAAGCCCCGCCGTCGAGGGCGTTTTAGCGCCACCGCCCGGCGTGACGCTCTGGCTGCCGGTAAGCTGCTCGGCGAGTTTCGCCGCCTTTTCCGCACGACCTTCCGCGAGATACAGCTTCATAAGCAACCGGCGCACCGCCGTTCGGTAAGCGCCGGCCTTAAGCTTTCCATCCTTCGCTTCCAGCAGGACGATAGCGCCGGCGTTTTCTTTCGACCCTTTCACGGCCGCTTTGGACGGCGCCAGGCGGATCGACCGGGAAAGATTGTCCTTCGAAGATGCGTTCTCGTCGGTAATCGCCAGCCATTCCCTGACGGCGCGGGCAAGCAGGCCTCCACGCTTGAGCGCCAGAAGGCGGCGGGCACGAATCAGCTTTTTCCTCCAGGCGACGGACTCGGCCTTGCGGGCTTTATCGTAGGCGCCGACGGCCTGGGCGTACCGCTTTGCTTCCAGGAGTTTCTCCGCCTTGTTGAAAAGCGGACTCCTGTCGAGACTTATCGTGGAGACATCCGCCAGATCCTTGGCTCTCAGACCGCCGCGCGTTCGGATAGTGATGGAGAACTCGTCGGCGCTCTTGACCGTCACGCCGGAATAAGGCAGCCCGCCCACCACCACGTCATCGGCAAACGCCATCGCTGACGCGGCTAGCACTGTCAGGAATATCGTTGTCTTTCGCATGGGCGCCTCTTGCGTCAATCCTGGTCGGTAATCGCCAGGAACCGTCCACCGTTTTCCCTGGCGATGGTTTGCATGACCTTCACCGCCTCGGGATGCTGCTGGGCGACGTCTCCACCGTAAAGGTAGGTGTTTATCAATACCTTATGGTCCCTGTTGCGCGCACGGATCGCGGCAAGGACCTTTTCATTATCGGGAAACTCCCCATCGGTCAGCAGGTAAATCAGTTTGCCCGGCCTCTTGTTCGATTTATCCAGAACGTCGAAGGCGCGCAGCAGGGCCGGTATCGGATTGGTCCGTCCTCGAGTATGTATTTTCTTGAGGAACCTGGCAGCCTGGAGCTTGTATTCCCTCGTCGCCGGAACGAGCCGTCTCTGGCCAAACTCGATCGGCGGTCCTGCGGCGAACATGATGATGTGAAAATCCTGCACTTCTTTGAGCCGCGAGATCGAACGCCCCATGGCGTTACGAACGAAGTCGAACGTATCGATCATCGAACCGGACCGGTCGATCACGAAAACGACATGGTGAGCGTTTCCACCGCTGCCGTAGAAAGTACTGCGTGGACCCTTCGCGCCGCCCGTGTTCAACCCCAGGGGCGACATGTCCCCGGACGGCGTCCCCACGCCTTGAAGCGCTATCAGGCGAGGGCGTTTCGTCTTGACCGTTGTTTCCTTCTTGGAAAACTGCTTGCGGACAAGCTTCTTCTGCTGGTTCTTGAGGCTCTTGGTCTTGTTCGGGTTCATCCTGGCGCCGGGGTCGTCGGACATGAAGGCGTCCGGGATAATTACCTGTGCGGACCCCTCCTCCACCACCACTATCATCACGGCGAAAACCATGATCAGGAACAGGCCTACGTGGAAGAACAGGCTGATCACCCATGGCATGACGTGCGCCATCGCCGTCATCACGACGTCGTCTTCGGCGTGAAGTTCGTCTTCCTGTCCGTCGGAAGCCCCTTCCGGCGCATCCATAGACGTGGGCGCAGCGCTTCCCTGTACCGCATTGGGCGGTACTTTGGGCTGAGGCAATGACGCAAGCCCTGCCGGCACCGAAACTCTCTTGCCGCACTGGGGGCACTTCACGAGACTTCCGGGGGCTGCCTCTATGCCAAGCAGCTTTCCGCATTTTTCGCATCGAAATTCAACAGCCATGAGTAGGCTCCTTATACTCGTATCCACGGACACACGCAAGACCTATCCGCCGAGACAGGTACATTATACCTTATACCGTATACCGTAACGCTCACCTTTCGGTGCGCCTACGTTAAACACCCGAGGGTACGTAGTTGTGTCGTCCATTGTTTCGCAGTGCGATTTCCTTCATGACGCTCTCTGCCTGACGACGGCGGAGCGGGAATGGACGGTACGATGCTCCGCTGGAAGGTTCCCCTCTACGTGGGATGCTTCTTCCGGCTGGACGCCGGGCATGGGAAACCGCGCCAGTGCATCCGGCACGTCAACAACCCTGCCGCAATGAGGACACCTTGTTTGGGTGGATTTGTCCCCGACTAACGGAACACCCCCGCCGCAACGGGTACATCGGAAGTTCGCGCTCATGGCCATCTCCAATCGCAGATGCCTGGTTCCGCCGGAAGGAGTTCGACCGTCCGGCCTGTCGAAACTGCCTCATCTGAACACCAGTACCGATCGGATGATGTATGAGTGCCGCCGGGCGCTTAAGGATATTTTATCGCGCCCTTCCACATTAATATAACCCGCCGCGCGGCGAAATGTTAACAGGAAACCGAACCTTTTTTTCAGAATCGCACGATCAATACCGGCACGTGCGGATCGTCCGGAAAAACGGCTTCCTTGCAAAAGACACAGATGCGCTTTTCCTCTTGAACCGATTTAATGTATATTCCAGACACCGTGCGAGGGTGGCGGAATTGGCAGACGCGCCAGGTTTAGGTCCTGGTCCTGAAAGGGGTGCAGGTTCGAGTCCTGTCCCTCGCAATCGGAGGTCGATTTTAGAACCTGTACTGTGGTAACTCCGTGCGCCGCGCGGAGCGGATTTCAGGCTTTGACCGCCGACGGATCGGCAGCCTTGGCTTTCTCGCCCACGCGCCTGGCGTGAAAGCTCATCAGCGAAACGTAGAAGAATCCGAACGCGAAGATCAGCAGGAACGGCGCGGTGATCGCCGATTGTATGTGTAGCAGGCTCAACGCGACGCACCCGCTCATGTAGACGCCGAAGGCGAACTCCACGTAAGGCAGCCAGTCGCCTTTACGTTTTTTGCGCTCCGGCGCAGACTCGGAGGAAGGACGAACGCCCCCGCCGTACTTCGGCGTACGGACGAACTCGCTCTTTTTACCGAGCAGCGCCTCGATGATCGCCTTGGCATTCGAGACGCACAGGCCTACGCCAATCGCCATCATTATGGGCATGTATTTCAGCACGACGCGCCAGTCGCCAAAGAGCACGTACTGGCTGGCGGTGTAGAATACCGCCGCCGACAGCGTCGCCAGCGTGAATACGCCGATATCAAACGCGCCCCGCAGGAACGTTCCGCCTTCCATCGGGACGGTCTGGAGATACATAGCCGGGAACATCATGAGCACCAGCAGCAGCATGTACAGGTGCATCGTGAAGCATGTCAGGTGGAAAAACGCCTCGACCTTGACCTTAAGAGGCGCCTTGGACAGCAGCACCTTGGGAAGCAGTTTCAGCGCGGTCTGCGCCCCGCCCTTGGTCCAGCGGAACTGCTGCGCCTTGAAGGCGTCCATTTCCGGGGGAAGTTCCGCCGGGGCCGTCAGGTCCGGAAGGAACACGAACTTCCACCCCTTGAGCTGGGCGCGATATGACAAGTCGAGATCTTCGGTCAGCGTATCGTGCTGCCAGCCCCCTGCATCCTGAATGGCGGACGTTCGCCACGTTCCGGCGGTACCGTTGAAACTCATGAACCGCTGGCTGCGATTGCGGGCTACGTGCTCGATGGCGAAGTGCCCATCGAGAAAAATCGCCTGCGAGCGGGTCAGGAGGCTGTCGTTGCGATTGAGATGCGCCCATCGTGTCTGGACGACGCATATTTTCGGATCGGTGAAATAGTCGATGCTGCGTTTGAGGATGTCCGGCGCGGGAATGAAGTCCGCGTCGAATATGGTGACGAACTCGCCCTTGGCGGTCTTGAGTCCGTTTTCGAGCGCCCCGGCCTTATATCCCGACCGGTCCGAACGGTGGATGTACTCGATATCGAAGCCCTTCTCGCGGGCCTCATCGACCGCCTTCTGCGCGATCGAGCACGTTTCGTCCGTGCTGTCGTCGAGCACCTGTATCTGGAGACGGTCCCGGGGATAGTCGATCCGGCAGGTCTCTTCGATAATCCTGAGCGCGACGTACTGCTCATTGTACATCGGCAGTTGCACCGTGACGCGGGGAGGAACGTCGAAGCGCCCCTGGAGTTTCGGAACTTTGTGACGATGGCGATAGTACAGGTACACCAGAACGTAGCGATGGAAGCCGTACAGCGACACCATCACAAGGGCAAAGGTGTACACAACCATGAAAACGTCTTTGGCAAGCGCAGCCCAGTCCATGGACATTCCTTACGGCGTCATATTCTGCGTTTTTTGCGCGCGGCGATCGCGCACATTATCCATTCGACATTCTACCGGCACATGCATGAACCGTTCAAGAGAGAGCATGCTGGAAATTCGACATGAAAGCAAGCTACAGGCATCCGCGAATGGCGTCGGCGAGTTGCTCCATTCGTCCTTCGGGGTATTCGCCAGCCGGCCAGTTGAACGTAAACGCGCCTCCGGGGCTGCGGGGAATCACGTGGAAGTGAACGTGGTCAACGACCTGCCCCGCAAGACGCCCGTTGTTCTGGAGAACGTTCACGCCTTCGCATCCTGTCGCAGAGCGAACCGCGCCGACAAGGGCGGGCAGGTGCCGCATCGTCGCGGCCAGTGCGTCGGGGGGCATCTGGTCCACGGTCGACCAGTGCGGTCGGGGAATCAGAAGGACGTGTCCCGGGGCGACGGGGCCGATATCCATAAATGCCAGCGCCGCCTCGTCTTCGAGAATTTTCGCAGAGGGAATATCCCCGGCTGCGACCTTGCAGAAAATGCAGTCCGGATCGATGTTCATGCCCTCACCTCACCACGATGTCCGCGAAAAATCGCCCGAACGTTCCACCGCTGCGATGCTACTTTTCTTCGTCGCCTTTTTCAACATCGGTGTCTGCGTCGGCGTCATCGCCTTCGACGGCGGTTTCCTGCTCTTCGCCGGCGTCGGCATCTGCTTCGTCGGCGATGGCAGCAACCTGTTCGCCGGAGGCTTCCGGCGTATCATTTTCGGCGGGAGTTTCGGCCTGAACGACGCCGGCTGCCTTGCGCCGCTTGGCAGCCCGGCGCTTACGGCGTCCACCACCGGCCTTTTCTTCCCCGTCCGCCGAGGCGCCTACCTCTTCGACAAGCTGCAACACCACCTGCACGCCTCCGTCGCCGATTCGGCGCTCGCTCAGACGGATGATGCGCGTGTAACCGCCGGGGCGGTTGGCGAAGCGCGGGGCGATTTCGTCGAACAGCACGTCGATGATCGTCTTTCCGCGCTGCGACTTTTTATTCCATCGCTCGGTGTAATCGCGATCGTCATTGACCGCGTGACGAACCTGCAACAGTTGTATCGCGCGCCGGCGAGCGTGCAACGTGCCCTTTTTGGCGGTTGTGATCAGTCGCTCCACGAAACGCCGCAATTCCTTAGCCTTGGCTTCGGTGGTGCGGATCGCGCCGTGCTCGATCAGAGACGCGGCCATGTTCCGACGAAGCGCCTTGCGATGGCTCGTCGTTCTGCTTAACTGTTTTCCTGCAATGCGATGACGCATGATTCTGCAACCTTATGTTCGGGCCGACGGCCAATTTCGTGGTTACTCGTCCTTGGCCTCTGCCGGTGGTTCCACGATTCTGGGCAGGTTCATTCCCAGCGACAATCCGAGATCCTGCAACTTACGTTTCACTTCGCGCAGCGAGGTCTTTCCGAAGCTGCGAATCTCCAGCAACTCGGACTCGACCATCGAGGCAAGCTGTCCGACCGTCTCGATCTTCGCCGCTTCCAGGCAATTATTCGCCCGGACGGATAATTCCAGCTCCTGTGCGCTCATGGAGAGCTTACGCTGGAGTTCGGCGTCGACTTCGGGCTGGACCTGTTGCGCACCGGACTCCACGATCTGCTCGCCAAGCTCGAAATACTGAACGAACGGGTTCAGGTGCTTGCGAAGGATTTTGGCGGCCTCGACCATCGCCATTTCCGGGGTGATCGTACCATTGGTCCAGATTTCCATCACCAGGCGATCGTAATTCGTACGCTGTCCGACGCGGGTGTCCTCGGTGCGGTATCGCACCCGAGTTACGGGCGAATACGACGCGTCGATGTAGATGCGCCCGATCTCCTGATCGGTATCCGGATCGATCGCGTCGTCGGCGGGCACGAAACCACGCCCGCTCTTCACCTGCATTTCCATGTCGAAGATCACGTTGTCCGTGAGCGTCGCCAGCGTCAAGTCACCGTTGATGATCTCGATGGACGGATCGGTTTCGATCATGTCCGCCGTCACCGGTCCCTTGACCTGGCTGCGAAGGCGAAGCGTCCGTGGATCATCCGTGTGCGACTTGACCACGAGGTTCTTGACGTTCAGGATGATATCCGTAACGTCTTCCATCACGCCGGGGATCGTCGTGAACTCGTGCTCGGCGCCCTCGATTTTCACGCTCGTCACGGCAGCGCCTTCGAGACTGCTGAGAAGGATGCGCCGCAGCGCGTTTCCAACCGTCGTGCCAAATCCGCGTTCGAACGGTTCGATTACGAAACGTCCGTACGTCGGCGTGGACACCTGTTGATTGTTTACTACCCGCGTTGGCAATTCTAGGCCGCGCCACCTGATTCGCATTGACCTATGCCTCCCTAAAATTCTGGCTTTAGTTTCATTGAGTCGTCTGGAAGGCGGGCTACCGGCCGCAGAACTCTACGATGAGTTGCTCTTCCACCGGAATCATTACATCATCCCGCGTCGGCATGGCGATGACTTCCGCCTCGAGCTTGGGCATGTCAAGTTGCAGCCAATTCTGCACGTGCGGTTCGCCCAGTTCTTCCAAACGCTGACGGATGAGATTCTTCGATTTATCGGACGGCTTGACCGATATCCTGTCACCTACACGCATGAGGTAGCTGGGAACGTTCAACCGCCTGCCATTGACGTAAATGTGTCCGTGGGTAACCGTCTGCCTCGCCGCGGCGCGCGATTCGCCGAATCCGAGCTTGTAGACCACGTTGTCCAGCCTGCGTTCGAGAATTCTAAGCAGCGCGGCGCCGGTATCGCCCTTCTGACGCTCGGCCATGCGAAAATACCGCATGAACTGCTTGTCGCGAACGCCGTAATACCGCTTGACCTTCTGCTTCTCGCGCAGGCGCGTACCGTAATCGCTGGTCCTTCCGCGGCGCCAGTTGTGCATCCCCGGGGGATACATGCGCCTCTCGAGCTTTCCGCTCTCGGACCGCGCGCCTTTGAGCATGAGGTTCACGCCCTCGCGCCGGCTCAATCTATCTGTTGGACCCGTGTAACGTCCCATTTAATTCTGTGCTCCTTGCCCTTCTGCGCCAGAGAACCTAGACCCGCCGCTTCTTGCGAGGACGGCATCCGTTGTGCGGGATGGGCGTAACGTCCTCGATCGAGAGGATTCTCATTCCAGAAGCCTGAAGTGAGGTGATCGCACTTTCCCGTCCACTGCCCGGACCCTTGACCCGTACTTCTATCTCGACGAGGCCCATTTTCTTCGCCTTACCGGCCGCCTGCGCCGCCGCACGCTGTGCGGCAAACGGCGTACTCTTGCGAGAGCCTTTGAAACCCATCGTGCCGGCCGATTCGCTGCACAACACGTCACCATTCATGTCCGTCATGGTGATAAGCGTGTTGTTGAACGTCGCGCGAATGTGCGCTATTCCGCGCCCGACGTTCTTTCGTATCCTCTTGCTCTTACTTTTGCGTGCCTGGGCCATGTCTTACCGCATCTCCTTGACCGACTTCTTCCCGGCGACGGTCTTTCGCGGACCCTTTCGGGTACGCGCATTGGTCTTCGTGCGCTGTCCGCGAACGGGAAGCCCGCGACGGTGGCGAAACCCGCGATAGCAGGAAATATCGCGCAGACGCGCAATATGCTGCTGAACCTGGCGGCGAAGTTGACCCTCGATCACGTAATCGTTCGTCAAAATGCCACCGATCGCCGACAGCTCGCTTTCGGTCAGGTTCTTCGCGTGGATGTTCGGATCGATCTCCGCCTTCCGGCAGATCTCCACCGCGAACTTCGGTCCGATCCCGTATATGTACCTAAGCGCGATTCTCGTCGGTTTGTCGTTCGGAATGTCTACACCGGCAACACGCGGCATACGCTGTTCTCCTTGATCCGGCTACCCTTGCCGCTGCTTGTGCTTGGGGTTCGTGCAGATCACCCGCAGCACGCCTTTTCGGCGGATAATCCTGCATTTCTCACAAATACGTTTTACTGAAGTTCTGACTTTCATCTCGCTACCTTGTTCCTGGGGAGAGAACGAAATCCGCTCTCTCTCATGCCGTCAGCACCATCGGGCCACCGGCCGTTACCGCCACTGTATTCTCAAAATGCGCCGAAGCTTTCCGGTCATGCGTTACGACGGTCCAACCATCCGGACACAGTTCCACTGAATAGTGCCCGAGGTTCACCATCGGTTCAATCGCCAGCACCAGCCCTTCCGCAAGCTCGATATCGCACGCCAGCAACTCGCGCGACACGAAGTTCGGAACCTTCGGATCCTCGTGCATCGAGGAGCCTATTCCATGCCCGACGAACTCACGAACCACCGCAAATCCTTCGCCTTCGACATATTCCTGCATCGCCCGCGCGACGTTACTCCACTTCTGGCCGGGCCGGCACATCCTCGTCGCCATTTCCAGCGAGTTACGAGTCACTTCCACCAGTCGCCGCACGTTCGGCGGGACATCGCCAACGAGGTACGTCTCGGCCGCATCGCCGCACCAACCGTCCAGTTCGACGCCGAAATCCACGCTGACAACGTCGCCTTCGCGAATCTTGCGCTTCGACGGAATCCCATGGACCACCTGCTCGTTCAGCGACACGCAGATATTCCCGGGGAACGGACCGGCACGACCTCGTCCGGGAACGCCTTTGAACAGGCATCGCCCGCCTTGGGCTTTGCAGAGGCGAGAAGCCTCGCCGTCCAATTCTTCAGTTGTCAAGCCGGGTGAAATCATCTCGCCCAGCCTCTCCAGCACCAGGCGGACAACCCGTCCGGTTTTCCGCATCTTCTCGATCTTCTCCGGCGTCTTCAGGCGGACCGCCATGATCGCACCTCAACAGTTCGCACGGAGCTTATCGAACTCAACCACCATCTCCGCCAGCACGTCGTCTGCCTCGCCGCCGCCGTCGACGTCGATGACCTTCAGTCCATCCCGGTCGCGGTAGTACGCGATCACCGGTTCGGTCTGCTTGTAATACGTCTCCAGGCGTTCCCGAACGACCTGTTCCGTGTCGTCCGCGCGCTGGGTCAATTCCGAACCGCACGCATCGCAAACGTTGTCCTTCCGTGGCGGCATGAACGTCAGATGGTATATCTTGCCGCACTTCCCGCAGGTACGTCTTCCGGTAATCCGCTTGACGATCAAGTCGTCCTCCGCCGTCATCACCACAACGGCGTCCAGCGGTTTACCGGCCTTGTCCAACTGCTCGTCGAGCGCGGAAGCCTGGGGAACGGTTCGTGGAAACCCGTCCAGCAGCAGCCCGCCCGCAGCGGTGCACCGTGTAATAGCGCCGGCCATTACTTCCACGACGGTCTCGTCGGGAACAAGCTGCCCGGCACTCATGTATTCGCCCAACTTCCTGCCAAGTTGCGAACCGCTGTCCTTTTCCGCGCGGAAAATATCTCCGCTGGACAGGTGGTCCATATCGAACCGCTCGGCAAGGCGTTTCGCCTGGGTGCCCTTACCGGCGCCCGGAGGTCCCATCAGCACTATTCTCAACGGTATGCTCCCTTGATTCGCGTACTTCCACCAAGGAAACCACCGTAATTACGCATCACGAGATTCGCCTCGATCCGCTGGACTATGTCCAGCGCCACGGAGACGACGATCAGCAGTCCGGTCCCGCCGACGAACGCGGATATCCTGAACGGGATTCCAAGCATGTTATTGATCGTCATCGGGATGACGGCTATGACGGCGAGGAACGCCGCACCGCAGTAGGTAATCCTCTCCATCACGCGCTCGAGATACTCTGCCGTTCTCCTGCCCGGTCGCAAACCCGGGATGAAATGCCCCTGATCGCGCAGGTTATCGGCCATGTCTTTTGGTCTGAACTGGATGGTGGTCCAGAAATACGCGAAGAAGAATATCAGCCCGATGTATATCACCGTGTAGGTGTAGCTGCGCATCTGGAACGCATCGGCGAGCGTCTGTGTCAGGGCATTGTTCCAGTTCGACTGGAGCCAGTTAAACAGCACGTTCGGGAATATCATCAGCGACGAAGCGAAAATAATCGGCATGACGCCGCCGTGGTTCACCCGGAGCGGCATGTATTGCCTCTGTCCGCCGTAAACGCGCCGTCCCCTCGTTTGTTTTGCCTGCTGGATCGGAATTCGCCGCTGTCCCTGCGTAATGAGGATCGCGCCGGCGACGATGAAAATGAAAGCGCCCATAAGGAACAGGATTTTGATCGCGCCGATCTTTCCGGTGTCACCACCGGTCAGGCTGAAGCTCACCATTGAGCTGAGATCGACGATGGCGCCGGGCAGCCTCGCGACGATACCCGCCATGATCAGCAGACTGATTCCGCTACCGATACCGTATTCGTCTATCTGCTCGCCCAGCCACATCAGGAATACAGTTCCCGCCGTAAGCCCGAGGATCCCGATGAGGTAGATCAACGTGGAATCGGCTACTTCCGGATACAAAAGCCCCTGCTTGCGCATAAAGTTTATCCAGAAGACCGCCTGGATGACACAAAGCACGACGGTCGCGTATCGCGTGTATTCCTGGATCTTCTTCTGCCCGACGGGGCCTTCCTTCTGGAGGCGTTCCAGCGCGGGAACGACCGTCACGAGAAGCTGGAAGATGATCGACGCCGAGATATAGGGCATAATTCCAAGCCCGAACAGCGTGGATTGCTGGAGGTTTCCACCGGTGAACATACTCAGGTATTGCAGGGCCTGACCCCACGGTCCCTGCTCGGCGGCGCCCATGATCTCCTTGATCCTGTCGGAGTTCAGACCGGGCAGCGGGATGTGGAAACCAATCCGGTAGATACACAGTAGCGACAGCGTGAATATCAGTTTCCCAAGCAGTTCGGGAATCGCGAAGATATTTTCGAGAACGCGCCGGATTCTGGATTCCGCCCACAGGGCGTAGTAGTACACCCCGGCGATAAGCAGACCGGTAACGATTTTCAGAACGGGAGTCACCAGCTCGCGCGTGGTGAACGGTCCATCGGCCAGGATGAGCAGATCTCCCACGGCGCCGCCTACCAGGCGCAGCGTCAGGGACGCCAGGACCGCCGTGGTAGCCCAGCGAAAGATATCGAACGCCGAGGACGCGCGGATCACCAGGCCGGCAGCGACAAGGAACACAAGCCCCTCGATAACGCTGACAATCCGCGTCGTGCCGATCGCGCCCATGCCGTCGATCGCCAGCATGATGCCGACAATACCCAGTACAACGGCGATCAGAAGTCTGATGAATCGAAAGTTCATACTATTTAACTCGCCTGCTCCATGCAGGTTTTTTCGTGCGGCCTTGGCTGCACCATTTCAGTACCCGGGATCTCTCCCGATGATTCCTGTGTTCCGTACCGGATTTTTACACCGTTTCAATCGTTCCGCCCGCGGCTGCGATCTTCTCCAGCGCGGAGGCGGAAAATTTCGTCGCGAATACCGTTAACTTCTTCTTCAGGTCGCCGTTCCCAAGCACCTTCACGGGCTTTTTCGCATCCTCGATGAGCCTTGCCCGCTTCAACGCCTCGCCGTCCACGCGCGAGCCGTCATCGAACTTTTCGTCGAGGCTGGCGACATTCACGATCTGGAATTCCTTGCGGAAGTCGGCGTTACTGAATCCCCGCTTCGGAATCCTCGCCAGCATGGGGTTCTGTCCACCCTCGAAGCCCAGAAGCGAACCGGTTCCTCTCCGCGAACCGTATCCCTTGTGCCCGCGGCCTGAGGTCTTACCCTTGCCCGAACCGATACCGCGTCCGATGCGCTTGCGACGCTTATACTTTCCGGCAGATTGTAGAATTTCGTCCAACTTCATCCGACGTTCACTCCTCGCAGAGCGCCTATCATCTCGGCAGTCCGCAATTTCTTCAACGCGTCCATACCCGCCTTGAGCAGGTTCTTGGGCGTTGTGGACCCGTATGCCTTGGTCAGCAGGTTGCGAATACCCGCCAGCTCGAACAGTGGACGAATCATCTTTCCGGCAATCACGCCCGTACCTTCCGATGCCGGCACCAGGACCACGTGCGACGCGCCGACACGTCCGGAGACCGCGTGTGGAATACTGGAATGCTTGCGATTGATGGCGACCATGTTCTTCTTCGCGTCCGCGATAGCCTTCTCGACGCCCTGCGGAACGGAATTGGCCTTTCCATATCCGATTCCGACGTTCCCGCTGCGATCGCCAACCACGACGAGCACGCCGAAGCTGAATCGACGTCCGCCTTTGACGACTTTCGCGTATCGGTCGATCTTGATGACCGTATCTTCCAGGACGCCTCCGCCATCGAGACTCTCAGGTTCGTTTGTACGCTGCAACGCCACGATAGAAAGCTCCTGCCAGTGTTAAAATTCCAGACCGCCTTTGCGTGCTGCGTCGGCAAGCTCGCGGACGCGCCCGTGGTACGGATATCCGTTCCTGTCGAACACCACTTTCTTGATGCCCGCCTGAACTGCTTTGGCCGCCAGCGCCGCACCAACCACCTTGGCGGCGCTTTTGTTCCCGCCATAATCCACGTCGTCGCGGAGCGGACTTTCGATGGACGAAGCGGCCACCAGCGTCTTTCCACCGCTGTCGTCCACGATTTGTGCATAGATGTTGTTGTGGCTGCGGAAAACGGTCAGGCGCGGTCGCTCCACCGTACCGGTGATGTGCTTTCGCACCCGTCGTTTGCGTCGCTGCCTACGTCTTGTTTTTTTCAGGGTTGGCTTCATGATCTTCTCGCCGTTTCTCGTCCGTCCGGTCTGTTCTTACGCGCCTCCGGCTGCGAAGGCCTTTCCGACCTTCCGACGGATGTGCTCCCCGGCGTATCTAATACCCTTGCCCTTATATGGTTCGGGCGGACGCGCCTTGCGGATCCGTGCGGCCAACTCTCCGACGGCCTGCTTGTCCGCGCCCTTGACGGAAAACCTCGCCGGTTCACTATCGCCGCGAGCCTGCGGGGTTGTCACTTCCACGGTGACCCCGGCGGGTACATCGAACACCACCGGATGGCTCCTGCCACACGTCACCGACAGTTTCTGTCCCTGCAATTGAACGCCGTACCCGACGCCGTAGACTTCCAGCCCCCTGGCGAAGCCTTCCTTGCAACCCTGCACCATGTTGGCGATCAGGCTGCGAGTCAACCCGTGCAGAGATCGACCGGAGCGATCGTCGTTCCTGCGATCGACGATAACCTGCCTGGCCGCCTCGTCGACCTTCACGGTAATCTCAGGCCGGTGAGTCCAGGTGAGTTTGCCCACCGGACCCTCGACGGTTACGGTTCGCCCGGAAAGGCTTACCTTGACGCCTTCGAGAATCGGGATTGGTTTTTTTCCTACACGTGACATAGTTTCTCAGCCTTCATCAGCAAACGGTGCAAAGCACCTCGCCGCCAATGTTTCCCTCGCGGCATTTTCGATCGCTCAAGATACCCTGCGAGGTCGAGATAACGGCGATACCCATCCCATTCAGCACGCGGGGCAATTTCGACGCGCCGCGATACAGTCGCCGTCCGGGCCTGCTGGCACGCTTGATTTCCGTTATCACGTCTTCGCCCATCGGCCCGTATTTCAGATATACGCGCAACAGGCCTTGCTTGTTGTCTTCTACCCGCCGATGGTCCTCGATGTATCCTTCTTCCTTGAGGACGCGGCAGATGCCTTCGCAGGTCTTGGACGCGCGAATGTTCACGGTCGTATGCCGCGAACGCAGTGCGTTGCGGATCCGCGTCAACATGTCGGCAATCGGGTCAGACAGACTCATCGTGTTCCATTCCTCATCACCAACTGGCCTTCTTCATCCCCGGGATCTTGCCCTCGTTCGCGAGGGTTCGCAGGCAGATTCGGCAAATCCGAAACTTGCGATACACGCTGCGCGGGCGACCGCACAACTGGCATCGCCGGATCGTCCGACTGCTGAACTTCGGGGGACGCTTCGCTTTTGCTATCTGGGCTTTCGTCGCCATAACTTCATTGACCTTTTATTGATCTTCAGGCTTTCTCGCCGCCGGAAAATACTAAAAATACCGGACGCTCCACCCTTCGTGTCATGTTCGTAATGCAAATTACCGTTTATTCCTTGCGGAAAGGCATTCCCAGAAGGCTCAGCAACTCGCGAGCCTCTTCGTCGGTCCCGGCGGAGGTCTGGAAAGCGATGTTCATTCCCTGCACCACCGTTACGCTGTCCGGATCGATCTCCGGGAACACCGTCTGCTCGATAAGTCCCATGTTGTAATTGCCGCGCCCGTCAAACGCCGAGGGGTTCAACCCGCGGAAGTCCTTCACGCGGGGGATCACCAATGAAACCAGCCGGTCCAGAAACTCCCACATCCGTTTTCCACGGAGCGTCACCTTCAGGCCGACCCGCATACCGGCCCGCAGCTTGAAATTGCTGACCGACTTCCGCGCCCGCGTAACGAGGGGCTGCTGGCCGGTGATAAGGGCGAGTTGCTTGGTGGTCTCTTCCAACTTGTTCTTTTCCGTCTCCGCGTCTCCGATGCCCATCGACACGACGATTTTCTTCAACCTCGGAATGGCCATCGGGTTTCCGTACTGAAAACGATCCTTCAGTGCGCCCGTCGCCTCGTTCTTATATTTTTCTGCGAGCCGCGCTACCATGGGTTATACCTGCCTGGCTTTCTTAACCTCGCCCAGCGACTGGCCGGACTTCTTGGCGTACCGTTCTTTCGACCCGTCCGGGGTGATACGAAACCCCACGCGGGTCGGCTGATTCGTCTTGGGGTCTACGGGCAGAACGTTGGAAATGTCGATAGGCATTTCCTTCTGGATGCGTCCACCCTGCGGATGCTGTCGCGACGGGCGAAGGTGCTTGTACACGCGGTTGGCGCCCTGGACGATCACCTTCCTCCTGGACCCGTCCACGCGCAGCACCTCGCCGACCTTTCCCTTGTCGTCGCCGGCGATAATCATCACCATGTCGCCTTTTTTCAAATGCGTCGCCATATCCTCACACCACCTCTGAAGCAAGTGACACGATTTTCATGAAGTTCTTCTCGCGAAGCTCTCTCGCCACTGCGCCGAAGATACGGGTTCCCTTGGGGTTCCTGTCCTCATCGACGATCACCACCGCGTTCCTGTCGAAACGCACGTAGCTTCCATCTTCTCGCCGCAGGGGAAACGCCGTGCGGACTATTACGCACCGGACAATGTCGCCCTTCTTGACTTCCGAACCCGGCATCGCTTTCTTGATTGAACAAATTATGATATCGCCCACCGACGCCGTCCTGCGGGTAAAACCCTGCCTGCGCGTCGAACCGCCAAGCACCCTGATGCAACCCACTTCCCGGGCACCGGTGTTGTCGGCCACTGCCAAACGCGTCTCTTGCTGAATCACAGGACTAACCCTTATCCACTGATATCTGGATATTGCTCGCCGACGTGCGGACCACCCGCAACAGTCGCCACGACTTGCTCTTGCTCAACCTTCGACAGGGCACGATCTCCACGACGTCGCCGAGGCCCGCCTTGTCGGCCGGATCGTGTACTGCGATCTTCCTCCGACGACGCGCGTATTTACCGTACTGAGGGTGCTTGACCTTGCTTTCGACGACCACGTGGATCGTCTTATCGCCACCGGTCGAAGCCACCTTTCCCGTCCGGACCTGCCGAACCGCCGCGGGTTTCTTTGTCTCGTTAGTATCGCTCATATGCCTTCAAGTTCTCACTTGGCGCCGCCGGGGACCGCCTGGTTTTGAGCGCCCGCCAATTCGCGCTCGCGGATAATCGTCAACAGACGCGCAATGTCCCGCTTGGCCTTGGTAATCAACGTGGGATCCTCGAGTTTTTCCGTGACCGCCTGCGCCCGGATATCGAACAAATGCCGATGCAGACGCTCCAGCTCGGTCCGGAGTTCCTCGTCGTTCAATTCTCGAATTTCACTGATCTTCATGCTGCCTGAACCCTAAAGTGCCTGTCGACGATGCAGCAGGCGGCATCGAACGGGCATTTTCGCCGCGACACGACGAAGCGCCTGCTTGGCTGTGTTTTCGTCTACGCCGGCGATCTCGTAGAGAACCGTTCCGGGTTTGACCACGGCTACCCAGTTCTTCGTCTCGCCCTTGCCCTTGCCCATTCGCGTTTCCAATGGCTTTCCGCTGATCGGCTTGTCCGGAAAAATCCGGATGTAAACCTTGCCTTCGCGATGCAGAAAGTGCGTAGCCGCCACGCGACCCGCTTCGATCTGCCGCGCGGTCACCCATGCCGAATCCATGCTCTGCAATCCGTATTCACCGAACACCACGGTGTTGCCTCGCGTAGCCATCCCGCGATCGCGGTTCGAACCACGCTGCTGCCTGCGGTGCAATACTCGTTTAGGCATTAATGCCATCGTGACACCTGTTTATTAGAAATCGAACTGCAACGTTAATCCAAACACTCTACTGCCTTGCCCGAAAACATCGGCCTCCCGTTGGTCGGCCTTGCCAAACGTGCTACTCAAAGGTTATTACTCTTTGGCTTCCTGGCCGCCGGACTCATTTGCCTGCGGCGAAGATGTCTTGGGTTCTTCCGTTGTCCGTACTTCGTTCTGCGTCGGCGGCTGCTCGGGTGCCGGCTGCTCGTCGGACTGCGCCTTGGCTTTGGCTTCGGCTGCTGCCGTGGCGGCTTCCTTCGCCTGTGCAGCTCGCTGCACCGCACCCAGACGCGATCCACCCGGTCTTGCCGTCGGAACCGGCGGCGCCTCGCGTCCGCCGCGACCGCCGCGACCACGTCCGCCGCCACCGCCGCGACCACGTCCGCCGCCACCGCC
>JAJRYB010000022.1 GCA_024275995.1 Planctomycetota bacterium
ACCTGTCCCTGGGGATCGATCCCGACCGCAGCGTATTTTTCCTGCAATCGGACGTCCCGCAGGTAACGGAGCTATGCTGGATCCTCAACACGGTCTGCCCGGTGAGCCTGATGCTCAAAGGCACCAGCTACAAGGACAAGGTCGCCCGCGGGCTTCCGGCGAACATGGGGCTTCTGGATTACCCGGTTCTCCAGGCGTCCGATATCGTAATCTACGACGCCGAGGTGGTGCCCGTCGGGCAGGACCAGAAGCAGCACATCGAGATGACGCGCGATATCGCGGGAAAGCTCAACCGCGTCTGCGGCAAGGACGTCCTGGTGCTGCCGGAGGCGTACATCGTTCCGGAGGTCGCCGTAGTTCCGGGGATCGACGGGCAGAAGATGTCCAAGAGCTACGATAACACCATTGAGATATTCCAGACGCCAAAGCAGACGAAAAAACGCTGCGCACGGATCGTGACCGACTCGACGCCGCTGGAAGAGTCCAAGAACCCCGCCCGGTGCAACGTACTGGCGATGCTGAAGCTCTTTGCGTCCGAAACGGAGATGGAAGAAATCGCCGGGAAATATCGCGCGGGCGGTTTCGGCTACGGGCACGCGAAAAACCGGCTGGCCGAGCTTATCAACGAGACATTCTCCGACGCGCGGGATCGGTACGCCGAGTTGGAAAAGTCGCCGGACACGGTTCGCGACATACTTCGCGCCGGCGGGCGCAAGGCGCGCGAGACGGCCGAGGCCACCATGCACCGCGTTCGCGAGGCGACGGGGATCGTCAAGACTTTCTGACACCCCTTTTTCGACAGGTCCCACATGAACGATCAATACCGCGTCAACCTGGACATCTATAACGGACCGCTCGATCTGCTGCTGTACCTGATCCGTCGGGACGAGGTGGAGATCTACGACATCCCCATCGCCGGGATCACGGAACAGTACCTCAAGTACGTCGAGCTGCTGAAAGGCATGGATCCGAACCTCGCCGGCGAATTCATGGTGCTGGCCGCGACGCTGCTGGAAATCAAGACGCGAATGCTCCTGCCCAGGACCGCTCCGGAAGAACAGGGCGCCGAGGACCTCGAGATCGATCCCCGCGCCGATCTCGTCCGCCAGCTTCTGGAATACAAGGCGTTCAAGGACGCCGCCGGCGACCTGCGCAGCGCCGCGGACCAGCGCGCCATGCGATTCGGACGCCGACCCGCCCAGGCCGAGCCGCAGGAAAAGCAGCTCGACCTGGAAGACGTGCAGATATGGGACCTGTTCGACGCCTTCAGCGGGATCATGGAGGCGGTAGGACGGCAGGTAACCGAGCACGAGGTCATCTACGACGACACGCCGATCGAACTGTACGCCACGGACCTGCTCGACCGCCTTCGTCGCGACGGTGCGCTGACGTTCCGGCAGGTCTTCCAAGGCAGAGCCAGTCGCGGCGAGCTGGTCGGACTGTTCCTGGCGATGCTGGAACTGATCAAGCAAAGTCTCGTCCTGGTTTCGCAGGAACGGAATTTCGACGAGATACTTCTTCGCCTCAACCCATCCCCTCCGGAAACGCCGGAGACAAAAAATACCGAGGCTGAATCCGGCGCGTACGTATCCGATTCCTCGACGGACGCGGAAGGTAATGGAGACGACGCCGAGACGGCGGGAGCCTGAGATTTCCCCGTTACGGAACCGCGGTCGCACCCGGCTGCGCCGGAGCGGAGGAGGGTTGTCTGATATCCAGCCCCAGGACGTGAGTGTCGCTCTTGAGCTTCGGTTCGGTCCCCGCGGGGCGCCCGCGGGAAGCGTCGGGGGTCGCGGGAATGGTAAACTTCACCGGGCGCGCGTATCCGCTGGACGTAACGCGAACGCTCAATTCGGGATAGTACTCGACGCCGATCTTTCGCCATCCATCAGGCGTGGTCCGCTCCCGCCGGAGAACCTTCTCCTGGTTGGCGAGCTTCTCCCACCCGCCGAACTTGTGCTCGAAGTACCACAGTTCGACGCGCCAGATGATCGTCCCCTGCGAGGAATGGAACCCGCGCGTTCGCATGAGTTCGATCAGCATCGTCGCCCTTCGCCCGTGCCCGTGGATGTAGAGCACGCGCTTTTCCTCCATGAAGTCCTTCATGTCCCGCACGAATTTCTGAAGCTCCCTGACGTCGTCGTCGCCGAACTTGTGCGACCGCTCCGGGGGGAGTTTCAACTCCCTGCGGCGTTTGACGGCCAATCGCAGCAATCGCGCGTCCGGCGGGGAGAGGTCTATCCCTTCGATCGTCCTGCCGTCCGACGTCCAGACGCCCAGATCATAGACGGCGTCACCCGGCAACGATTTGAAGACGAACTTCCCCGTTTTCTTATCGAAGCTCGTCGGCGAGTATGCTTTTCCGGTTTCCCGCGAAACGGCGAACATGCGGCTGATGCTTTTCGCGGGCAGAATGGTCCCCGTAACCTCGCCGCTTCGAGGCGTCGAAGCGGCCGGTACATCCTCTTTCAAATCGACCGCGCCGCCCGGTCCACCCGTCAGCAGGACCGCGCACAGGATTCGAGCAAAGAACGACATAGGCGTTTCTCCGAACCAGCCAGCCGGTTTTGAGACGATTGAACACTTGCTACCGCAAGTAGCATCATTATACTTGTCCACTCCGGTTTATGTCTACATACCCAACACCATGGATTCAGGCATGACTTTACGATCATCTTACATGGCGTGTGCGACGGCGCTGATCGGGGCCGTACTTTTCGGGGGAACTCAATCAAGCGCACAAGCCCAACAAAAGGACGTGCGATTCCGCGGTGCGATCGGCGGAGCGTTTACGGCGTTCGACGCTCCCGGAAAGTGGAAGCAGTGGTCGATTTTCATCACCAACACGTCCGACAGGACGCGCACGGTCCGACCGACCTACATCGCCAGGGACGCATCCGGCGCACGAATGGAGTTCTACCGCACGATCGTCGTTCCACCGGGCAGCGTCCGGCAGGCCACCATCGCCAGCAAGGTTGGCATGATGGACCTGACCGGCAGGAAAATAGCCGGCATGGAGCAGATCGAGCGGACGATCGTACTGTGGGATGTGGAAAGTAATAAACAGATCGAGAAAAATTACGGGTTTTCCACAAGACTTAATCCACGGCAGACAACCGTCGCAATGCTGGATAACCGAAACTTCCAGGAACCAAATGACACCTCGCAATATTTAGGGAAAATGCTTTCGGCGCCGCTGGGCGATGTGCGACCGCTCGGGAGGGCGGGGAAAAATATCATACCCGGCAGGTGGTACGCCTATTCCGCCGTCAGCGTCCTTATTCTCAATGGGATCAGCCCGGACACTATCCGTCCGGATCAGATGGAAGCGGTTCTCAACTGGGTCCGTCGCGGCGGTCTGCTGGTCGTCGCCGGATCGATAAACCTGCCGGACATGCTCGACGGAGAGCTTGGAAGGGCCTGCGGCGTGGTGGCTACGGGCGTGCATCGCGTCTCGTCGCTGCGCGTGAACAAACCCGGCAAAAAAAGTGGCGCCGCCGTAGAGTTGAAGCACCCGTTTTCGATGGCGGAGTTGTACCCCACCACGGCAAGCGTGCTTTACGAGGCGAACGGGCTGCCGCTGCTGACATTCCAGCCGTTCGGGCATGGGCGAATTTTCACGCTGGCAGTGCCTGTGGGCGCTTTGCAGGACAAGTCGCTCCACGCGCTGTGGGGGGACATCCGCTCGATGCGAACGGAGCCGCCCGCAATTGACGACGACGCTTTCGCGGTATACAGCAAAAATACGCTGGACAATATCGCCGGGCGCAGGGCGCCGTCGCGAGCGGTCCCGTTGACGATCCTCGGCATCCTTGCCGGCGCGGTCGTCCTGGGCGGATTACTGCTGCGCCTGCGACGCGAATCGGCGGGGGAAGACAATATCGCCCCGAAGTTTTCCAGAATCGGCGGCAGGGGCGAGCTGCTGTGGGTGATGCTCGTACCGGCGTGCCTGCTGCTTTCGCTGGGAATCTACGTCTACGCCCGCTCGCAGACCGCGGCCGAGCGGCTCAGCTACGTCGGCCTTTTGACCAGCCTCGACGGTAAATGGACGCGCGTCCAGCAGGCTTTCGCGTATTCCGCGGGGCCTTCACCACGGGAAATAACGTTTACCGCCGGGGACCCGCGCGGCGTCATTCAGGATATCGGAGAGCAAAGCTCCGGCGTGCTTTCGACGAGAATCCTGGAAACCGCAAAGAGCCTGCAGGTGCCGAACCAGCTCGTCGAGAGCGACGGTTCGCGCGCGTTCTACACGGATACCGTCATGGAGACCCAGGGAATCTCCGGATACCTGAGCTTCGGACCCGATGGTGCCCTGAACCGTCTGCGCAACGACCTGCCCGTGGATCTCAGGGACGCCGTGCTCTACCTCAACGGACGGACGTACAGTGTCGGAACGCTCCACGCCGGACGCGTCGCGGATACTTTCATCGCCGCGAAGGACCTGCTGGGCAAGGTAGAGTTCGTGGACGTCGAAAGCCCCCGCAAACGGCGTACGGCACAACAGACAAAGACAGCCCGGAAGCGCAGTACCTCTGCGCAACGGCGAACCGGGCTGCGAAGGATGCGAAGAAAGACCGTCCGGGGCGAGTTCACCGCTTCGTTCGTGCATACCACTACGGACACGATCCGAAACCGCCTGCTACGCGACATTCTCAACCGTCCCGGCCTGAATGCCCCGGCTAGATCGCAACCCGTTCTGATCGGTTACGCTCAATACACGCCGATCAGTCCCATCGACGATCGGAACGTCAAGGGCAAAGGATGGTCCGTGGTGGTCTGGCCGGTGCGCATGATTCCCCCCGCCAAAGGGTCCGAGGTATCCATACCGTCCGGTTTCGTTACGCTGGATTTCCGGCACCGTGGCGCAGTGATATGGGACGTCATCAACAGGCAGTTCAATATCGCCGCTCGCCCCGGAAGCGTGGTGGTCCTCGCCAGACCGCCGAAGGTCATCTCCTCGTTGGAGAAGGTGACGGCGAAGATCGAGATCAGGATGCAGGCGAGCGGGTATCGGCTCACGGTTCTCGGCGGCGGAACGGTGGGACGCGACGGTGGAACGCGGGTACCGGAAGTAGTATTGACCGAAACGACCAACCCCTCCAGCGTATCGGTTGAAGTTCCCGACGCCGATCGATTCCGCACGCCAGACGGGGCCTACGTGTTCACGCTGAAGGTGGAGAAATCCGACACATACGCCTCCGACGCCCCGGGCAGCGCCATGTGGAAAATCGATACCATAGACGTTGCGCTGAAAGGGGTTTTTGACCGGTGAGAGGCAAGGCACAGAACGGCGCCATGCGGAAGTTCGAGGCCATGGGCATCGCAGTGAAAGGGTTTAAGCGGTGAGAGATAACGGTGAGATTCTTGTTCGATGCGAAGGCTTGACCAAGGCTTACGACGAGATAACCGCCCTGGAGGACCTGAACCTTCAAATCCCGCGCGGACATATTTTCGGGTACATCGGTCACAACGGGGCAGGGAAAACGACGACGATCCGGATTCTCGCCGGCCTGCTCACCGCGACGCGCGGGCGTGCGAGCATCGCGGGAATCGACGTTTCCTCCGGCGCACGGAAGATCAAGGCGCTCGTCGGATATCTCCCGGACAGCTTCGGCGTGTACGATCAGATGCGCGTGTGGGAGTACCTGGACTTTTTCGGGGCGGCATTCAAGATACCGAGGAAAAAACGCCGGGACCGGATCGACTTCGTCCTGGACGTCACCAACGGCCAATACATGCGCGACCGGTTCGTGGACACGCTTTCCCGCGGAATGAAACAGCGCGTGGGTATCGCACGAACGCTCATGCACGATCCGGAAGTGCTGCTGCTGGACGAACCGGCCAGCGGGCTTGACCCTCGCGCTCGAGTGCAGATGCGAAAACTGCTGCGACGATTGGCGGACGCCGGAAAAACTCTCCTGGTCAGCTCGCACATCCTTCCGGAGCTTGCAGCGGTCTGCGATTCCATCGGGATCATCGATCACGGACACCTCAAGGCCAGCGGGCCGATCCACACCGTTCTCAATGAAATCCAGCGCGACCGCCTGATGGAACTCAAGGTAAAAGACGGCCTGGACATCGCCGCAGAGACCATCCGCGACGACGCGCACTGCGACAAACTGGACGATTCAGAAGCGGATACGGGTATCCTGAGATTCCGCTTCAGCGGCGACGACGAACGACTGGCGAAGCTGGTCGAACTGCTGGCAGGACGAAACGTGAGAATCGTAACGATAAGGGAAATTCCGCTCAGCCTGGAAGACGCGTACATGTCCGTCAGCAGTATCGGTTCAGAGGATCCGGACGAAGAAATTTTAGAAGTCGACAGCGCCCCGGGCGATTCAAAGGTAGATTAATGATCCGCAACCCGATCATACACAGGGAGATCATATCGAGCCTCCGCACGCGAAAGGCGATCATCTTCCAGGTGATGTTCCTGGCGATGTCCGCGGGACTTCTCTGGCTGCTCTGGCCCGTCGGAGGTCTCCAGGCGATCGGAGGACAACAGGCAAAGCTCATCCTGAGCGTGCTTGCGATGGGAGAGGTGGTCCTCGTGGCGCTGTTCGCGCCGGCGTTCACGGCGGCGTCGCTTACTCTGGAACGCGAACGCAATACGATGGAGACACTCTTCACCACGTTGATGCGCCCGTGGGAAATCGCCACGGGTAAAATGGTCGGATCGCTTACGTTCCTTCTGCTGCTGGTGCTCTGCGGAATCCCGGCGCTTTCGATGACGTTTCTGCTGGGCGGGGTCAGCGCTTCCCAGGTGCTCGCCATCGTCGGCGTTCTGCTGCTGACGGCGGTCTACCTGGGCATGATCGGGCTTCTGGTCAGCTCGTTCATGCACCGCAGCTACCGCGCCATAATCGTGACCTACGCGATACTCCTGTTTATCTGCCTGATCACCGCCCTGCCGGCCTGGCCGATCAGCGGAAACCTGATGTTCCGCGGAGATCTGGCGTGGCAGTGGATATTCCGCATCCTCGCGTCGCTCAGCCCGTTGCAGGCGATGCTGTCGATAGTCTTTCGCGACACCGTTTACTCCGGTCGGTCCGAAGTTTTCCCCGATATCTGGAAGTTGTACATCCCGATCAGTTCCGCTGTCATTGTGGTGACGGCAGCGGCTTGCATCTATCGCCTTCGGCGTCCGATCGCACCGCCGAGACCGCGCGAGAAACTCCGTGTTGTGGAACGCGGGCAATTTTCCGCAAGGTCGGTCATGTTCATCGTCGATCCGCGAAAAAGAAAGCACATGATCCGATGGTGGCAGAACCCCGTCCTTCTGAAGGAGTTCCGCACGCGACCCATGCTCCAGGCGCAGTGGCTGCTCCGGTCCGTCTCGGTATGCCTGATCGTTTCGGTGCTGCTGATGTTCCTGGTGAGCTTCAGCATCCAGGCCTACGCCGGCGAATCTCGCGACATGTTTACTCCGTTGGCGTCCGCGGTCGGCGCCCTGATGGTGGCGATGATCATCCTTGTCGGACCGGCGATAACCTCCGGAACGATCTGCTCCGATCGCGAAACCGACGTCTGGGACCTGCTCCGCATGACCAGGCTGTCGAGCTGGCGAATCGTGACGGGCAAGTTTCAGGCGTCGGTGATCCCCCTGCTGCTGCTCGTGGTGGCGATGCTTCCCGCCCTGGGTATTCTTCTGTACTTCAACATGGGCCTGTTGCCCAATGTGTTGTGGGTGCTGGCCGTGGTCGGTATCACCGTGCTGTTCGTGGCGACGGTGGGAATGTTCTTCTCCGCGGTTTTCTCCAAAACGTCAACCGCCACGGCGTGGACGTATTCCGTCATGCTTCTGCTGGGCCTGCTTACGCTGCTGGTGTTACTGGGCGAACAACTCTTCGCGGCGCGGTTCGTACGGGCGGTGTTCGTGGTCAACCCGATCGCCGCCGTTCTCGCAGCCGCGGGAAATCCGGACATGCAGCGAATGGAGATTGTCGTACCGTACGTCAAGATTATGAGTCTCGCCACGGCCGGAATGTTGTGCGTTACGGTCGCAAGAGTATTTCAACTCCGCCGGGCGGGTTAGGGAGCGACGAGTGAGAGCGGTATTTTCGATATTGTCACTGGTTCTGATCGCCGGCGTCGCCGGCGCCCAGGTTCGGCTGGAAGGCTGGCGATACACATCCGACGGACGTCTTAAGGAACCACGCCTTTCCGAACCCGTCCTGAAAAAGTCGACCTTCGGGGACGCCGAAAACATTCGCCTGCTCGCCGCACTGGGCAAAGACGACGATCCCGCCGTGCGATCGCAGGCGGCCTGGAACCTTGGCGAAACTCATAATCCCGGCGCGCTGCCCTACATTCGCTCCGCGTCGAAAGACCCCAGCGCGATGGTCCGCGGATCGGCTGTGGGTGCGGCAGAAGCCATCGGAACCGTCCCCGCCGCGAAAATCGTTATCGACGCGCTGGGCGATTCCGACCGGACGGTTCTTCTGCGGGCGATTCGCTCTGCCGGCAGGATGCGACTTGCCGCAGCGCGGAAACAACTGTCGGCGCTTCTTGCCCGCGACGATGCGGTTCTCCGGGCGACGGCGCTGAGGACTCTTACGGACATGGGCGCCCCCGCCGGCGCGGATGTGCTTGCAACGCTGCTGGTGAACGATTCTCCGGTTGTTCGTCTCCGGGCAATCGAAAACGCCGCCCTGCTCGACCGGCCCGGCGCTCTCGGGAAGCCGCTTGTCGAACTCGCGGAAAAAGGACCTCCGTCGCAGCGGGCGGCCGCCATCGTTACCCTCGGAAAACTCGCGTTTGAATCGGCTTCCGATCTGATCCGAGCGGCGGAGAAGGATAAAAACCCTCTGCTGCGCAGCGCGGCGGTTCTCGCTTACGCCCACGGTGGAAAAGGCGAAAAACTCCTGGCGCTCCTGTCGGACGAATCGCCGATGGTTCGCCTGGCGGCGATTCGTGCGGCCGGACAACTCAAACAGGCCGATTGCGCCGCACGACTGTTCGAGATCATGCTCGCGACCCCGCTGGACGACGAAACCGCGCGATTCATTCTTCCGTTCCGTGTGGATATCGCCGCTCGCGACAGCCTCGCGAAGATCGGAACGAAGGAAGTGGAGAAGCGCTCAGCCGGCCTGCTCAAGGCTTTCGTCGGCGAAGCCAATTCCCCAGCCGTCACTATCAACTCGCGAAACGCGCGGATGTGCGCGTGGATACTCGGCGAATTGAAAAGCTCCGAGGGATACGACACGTTGGTCTCGCTGGCGGGAACCCTGAAGCTGGACTCCGACGCGCTTCCGGAGATAGTGCGGGCCATCGGAAAAATCGGACGCGGCGACGAGAAGACCCTCGGCGTCCTGAATGCCAGGCTCGAACGGTCGCGCGTACAAGGCATACGGTATCTTGTGAGTCTGCAAAACCCCTTTTCGCCTTACGTCGAGTTCAGCGAAAAGACGACGGTGGAATTGATTACCGCCCTGGGCCGATTGAAATACACCCGCGCCGTTCCGCTGATCCAAAAGATCGTCCTGATCGACGTGAGGAAAACGCACCTTAACAGCGCCGTCGCGGCGGCGGGCGAAGCGCTTGCGTCCCTCGCCACGGTAGAGAACCGCGCCGCCATCGAAGCTACGATTAACAAGGTGCTTTCGACCAAGAGCTATGCCCTGATCGCCGTCTTCGAGATGTCCAGGGCGGCGGGGAAACTGAAAGCTCGCGGCACGCTGGACGCACTGAGGGACATTCTCACCGTTCGCCGGCCTGAGAAACGCGTGATCGTCGCGGCGGCGTGGGCAATCCAGGAAATCCTGGGCGAAACGCCGACACTGACGGACCCCCGCCCGCACGAGGGGAAACACTGGATCATCCGCACCACGCGGCGATAGGAACCACACAGAACCACACGAAAACTACCTGCCGCGAATCCGCTCGCGAGCGTCCGCCTCGGCATATGCACCGAGGATTTTACCCCAGTACACGCGATGGTAGTCGCCGTCCACGTATGCCCCGGAAAGTATTTCGTCGGCCAGGCGATCCGGAAGCACCTCGGAGCTGTGGACCACCTGGCATTCGTATACGATCGGACACTCGGCGACGATGGGAGCAAGTACCGAGGGCGCACGCTCGGCCGTCAGGTTGCACTCGGCGAACTTGTCCACGTCGCGCCCGCTTCTGCTGCCGCACGTCGTTGCGCAGTACCCGGCTATATCCTCCGACGGAACGTTCACCGTGAAGCACGCGCTGTGCTCGATGCATCGGTAGGTATACCGGCTGGGACGAACCAGCACCGTCCAGACCGGTATTCCCCAGATCGTCCCTATCGAGCCCCACCCTATCGTCATGATATTCGCTTTTCCGGCTGCGTCGTAGCTCCCCAGAAGTAACCCGGGAGAGTTCAACGTCTCCATGACGATATCGAAGTTAGCGTTGAAGTTCATTTTCCGCCTTGCCATCGTCAGGTCTCCTACTGCTCGTAAGTCCTTCCGGCGCGCCCAGCCTTGAAGTTGCGCTTGGCGCAGCCCATGTGCTTCCGGCCCCACGTCGATGGATACGATCCGGTGACGCATCCGACGCACAGGCTTTCTCCTTCGACGTTAAGGCACGGCTCGAGATCAGCAACGGGCAGGTATCGCAGGCTGTCCACGTGAAGCACCCTGGCCATTGCGGCGAGCGTATCAGGATCGGGCTCGCCCTTGTATCCCGGAGGAATGAACTTCGGCGCGAACAGCTCGCCGAGGGTTGACATGTCTATTCCGTAGAAGCATGGCGCAACTATCGGCGGGCACGCCACGCGAACGTGTATTTACCTGGCGCCCCCGCGAGAGCGTATCTTCTCCGCCAAAGTCACCAGCGTCGTCGACCGCACGATGGAATCCTCGATCAGGAAAACCCGCTTGCCCGCCAGCACACCCGGAAGCGGGGTGTACTTGCCTTTGGCGCTTCGCCCGCGGCTGGAGGTCGGCTGGATGAACGTCCGCCCGATGTAGCGGTTGCGGATAAGGCCTTCCACGCACGGAACTTTCATCGCGTAGGCGAAGGCGTCCGCCGCCCCCTTTGCCGTGTCCGGGACCGGGACCACGATGCAATCGTCGTCCATTTCCTCGTCTTCCATCTCCGCCAGCTTCTGCCCGCTCCGGCTGCGCGCCAGGTAAACCGACGAGCCGTCGATCTCGCTGGCGACGTTGGAAAAGTAAACCCACTCGAAGAAACACCTCGCCTTGCGAGGGGACGGCGCGAATCGACGGATCCGCACGCCGCCATTTTCGATGATCGCCATTTCGCCTGGTTTCAGCGATTGTATGTCCGCAAAACCGATGTTGCTCAGGGCGACCGATTCGCTCGCAGCCCCGAACAGCTTGCCCTGCACCGACCAGTTCAACGGGCGCAACCCCAGCGGGTCCCGCGCGACGAACATCCGCCCCATCGCGTCGAGATAGACGATGTTGTACGCCCCGTCGAAGCTCCGCGACAGCGATCCCATTACCTTATCCAACGGGGGCGGACTGTCCCCGCGCAGACGATACGCCAGCGAGTGCATGACAATCTCGGTGTCAGTGTTCATCGAGAAATGATAATTGCGCTTCGCCAGCAGGCGGTCGCGCAGTTCGGCGTAGTTGGCGAGCTGCCCGTTGAACGCGAAGCTGAACCACTTCCAAAGCCTGCCGTGATGCCTCTCGAACGGCTGGGCGTATCGCACGTCGTCCAGCCCGCAGGTGGCGTAGCGGGTATGCCCGATAACCGCCTTTCCGGCGTATTCCTCCATAATCGCGCGGTACTTGAGCGGATGTGACATCCGGAACGACTCGGTTACCGTTCCGATATCCCTGTAGGTGTCGAGCAGTTGCGCCCGCCCCGGGTGGTAGCTGCTCAACCCGCTGGCGAGCTGGCCGCGGTTCTGGAGGTCCAGCAGCATCGAAGGCATGAGCGACGCCACGTCGCCGAGGTGGACGGACCGGCTGGCGGGTCCGGATTTACCGGCGGCACGATCCAGCCAATACAAAGCCGCCACACCACACTCGTGATGAAGCACTTCACTCAAGGTTCCACTCCCATCTTGTCGAAACCGCTTCCTGAACGGACGGAAATCCGTGAGAGCTTCATCATAGCGTTCGGAAGGCATTCAAGCGAAACCAATATGACAAAACCTTCCATAAGCAAATGTAATAACCGAAAGGTTGCCGCCGTTCGCGGCGGGTTCCGGCGAATCGTGCCGGCTACCGGTCTTTGTAGACTCTCGCCTCGCCGTATCGGCCGACGTAAACGGCGAAGTGTCTCGGATAACCGGGCCGCATGCCCTTGCGATCGAACAGGACCCAGCGGGCGCCATCGTCCACTTTCTTGTCGTTTACCTTGTACCCGCCGAGATCCATGCCTTCGCTTCTCGCCAGGTTCCGCGCGATGCTAATCGCCTCGCCCTTGTCCACCTTTTTGCGCGATTGCTCCCTGTCGCCTTTTTTGCCTTCGTCGCCCAGCCGGACGTCTATCTTGGCGCACCCAGCCAACATGAAAAATGCCGACAGGCTGAGAATCGCCGGTAAAATCCGCCATCGAAAGTTTCCGTTCCGCATCTCGATACTCTCCTTTCGCAATGGATCGGCAATCGCTACGAAATCCGTTCCTGCACGAAGCTGACGACATCCCCTGCCGCTATCCGCTGCTGGAGAAGCGAATCGCGATCGCGGATCGTCACGGTATCGTCCTCGATAGTCTGGCCGTCAACGGTAACGCACAGCGGCGTGCCGGCTTCGTCCTGGCGGCGGTATCGTCTGCCGATCGCGCCCTTCTCGTCGTAGAAACTCGCCAGTCCAGCATCCCGGCAGGCGGCGTGTATCTTCCGGGCGACTTCCGGCATGCCTTCCTTCTTGACCAGCGGGAAGACTGCTACCTTTATCGGCGCGATCCGCGGGTGGAACTTCATCACGACGCGCGACTGCATCTTGCCCTTATCGTCAGGCTGCTCGTCCTCGGTGTACGCCTCGCAGAGGAACGCCAGGACCGCCCGGTCAACGCCGCCTGACGGCTCGATTACGTAGGGGATGAACCGCTCCCTCGTCTCGTCGTCGAAGTAGGTCATGTCCCTGCCGGAAGCTTCCTGGTGGGCCTTGAGATCGTAATCCGTCCGGTTGGCGATGCCCTCCAACTCGCTGACGCCGAAGGGGAACTCGTATTCCACGTCCGCGCACGCGCGGGCGTAGTGGGCAAGCTCGTCGGTCTCGTGGTTCCGCAGGCGGAGTTTTTCGCTCTTGAGGCCATGATCTATATACCATTGAAACCGCGCGTCGCGCCAGTACTCGTACCACTTGTCGGCCTCGTCAGCCCGGCAGAAGAACTCGATTTCCATCTGCTCGAACTCGCGCGAGCGGAACGTGTAATTGCGCGGGTTGATCTCGTTGCGGAACGCCTTTCCGATCTGCGCGATACCGAACGGAAGCTTCAGCCGTGACGTGTCCAGCACGTTCTTGAAATTGGCGAAAATCCCCTGGGCCGTCTCAGGACGGAGATACACGACGGAGGCGGAATCTTCCGACGCACCGGCATGGCTCTTGAACATTAGATTGAACTGTCGCGGCTCGGTAAGCTCCCCACCACATTTTGGACATGGGCAAACTTCATCTTTGGAGAGTTCGTCCGTCCGAAGGACCGTTTCCGACAAATCGTCTTTGGTATTTGCAAATTTACGGCGAGTTTTGCTGTTCGCGCTGCGACGGGCTTCCTGCAAGGCTGATTGTTCATCGTCTGCTTCCACGACCGCCGTAAGAATTATTCCGTCGTTCTTGTCTCGAATAACTACGGTGAAAACCTTATCTACACGGAAGCGGGCCTTACATTCTTTGCAATCAACCATCGGGTCGTTGAATCCTCCGACGTGGCCGGAGGCTTCCCAGACCTTCGGGTTCATTATGATGGAGCAGTCCAGGCCCACGATATCGTCGCGCCGGCGGACGACGTCTTCCCACCAGGCGTTCTTGACGTTTCGTTTGAGTTCGACGCCGAGCGGCCCGTAGTCCCAGAACCCGTTGATCCCGCCGTAGATTTCCGACGATTGGAAGATGAACCCTCGCCGTTTGCACAGGGCTGAGAGTTTTTCCATCAGGGTGTTGTCTTTGTTTTCCGCTGCCATGTCCTGCTCTTGTGTTATCGGGGGAAAAACGCGGCCTCGCTCCGGACCGCCGACAAGTCAGGGATAATAGACTCCGCGGGAGCAAATTACAACCTGCCTGCCCCGACGAAACGGGAAGTTACGCCCGCGAAAGGTTTCTTTGAGCGCGGCTGCGCACTTGTATTTTGCGCCGGAAGTTGGAGAATTTCTGCAACACGGAATAGAACGAAATAGGAAGGTCTTGCGAGGAATCGAACATGACGAAAAGCGACGCGGCAAACCTGCCCGCGGCAATCGAAAGTGAAGACCAGTTGGCCGAGCTCCTAAGCCGTCCGACACCTCAGGTCGTCGATGCCTTTGGAGCCATGAAAGGCGACCTGGCGATAATAGGCGGCGGCGGAAAAATCGGACCGTCGCTTGTAGGCATGGCCTGCAGGGCTCGCGATGAGGCAGGCGCGGAAACACGGATCACCGTGGTAGACCGCTTCCCCGAGCAGGGCGTGCGCGACTCGCTGGAGAAACTCGGCGCCGAGACTGTCGCGTGCGACCTTCTGGACCCCCAGGCTGCGAAATCTCTCCCTCCGGCGGAGAACGTCCTCTACATGATCGGCATGAAGTTCGGAACCATGGACAACCCGTCGCTGACCTGGGCGGTGAACGGACTGATACCCGCATACGTAATGCCTCGCTACCGCGACGCGCGAATCGTAGCGTTCTCCACGGGATGCGTGTACAGCCTGGTCCCTCTCGATTCCGGCGGGTCCGTCGAGACGGATCCGACCGAACCGATGGGCGAATACTCCAATTCGTGCGTCGCCAGGGAGCGTATTTTCGAGCATTGCGCGATCGCCGGAAAAACCAGGCTCCTGCTGCTGCGTCTCAACTACGCGGTGGAAATGCGATACGGCGTGCTGGTGGATATCGCCTCGGCAATCGCCCGTTCCGAACCGGTGGACGTCGAAATGGGGCACCTGAACTGCATCTGGCAGGGCGACGTGAACGCAGCCGTGCTGCGCCTGCTCGAACACGCCTCCTATCCGCCGGTTCCGCTGAACCTCAGCGGAGCCGAGACGCTGAGCGTGCGCGACCTTGCCGGGCAAATGGCGAAGGTCATGGGCAAGCCCGTCACGTTCACCGGCAGCGAGGCTGAGACCGCCCTTCTGAGCAACTCGTCGAAAGCGCGCGAGATTCTCGGCGATCCTCCGACCCCGATAGGCCGCGTGGTCGAATGGACAGGCAAATGGGTCGCCGCGGGCGGAAAAGACATCGGAAAACCGACGCACTTCCAGACGCGCGACGGGAAGTATTAGGAGTAATAGGAGTAAACAGATGGACCCTGCACCGATAGACCCGTGGGCGATGGAGAAACTCGCCTCGGGATGCGTAATTCCAGCCCACCCGCTGGCGCTGAACGACGAGGGGCAATTCGACGTTCGCCACCAGCGCAGCCTGACCCGCTACTACGCAGCCGCCGGCGCCGGCGGCGTAGCCGTCGGGGTGCACACCACGCAGTTCGAGATACGCCGGCCTGAGATTTCCCTGCTGGAGACGGTGCTGAAATGCGCATCTGAGACACTCGACGAGATCGAACGGTCCGGCGGGGCGAAGCTGCTTCGCATCGCCGGCGTGTGCGGGCGAACGCCCCAGGCGCTCGCCGAGGCGAGGCTCGCACGCGAGATGGGTTATCACATCGCCCTGCTGAGCCTCGCGGCGCTTAACGACGCCGACGACGAAACGCTGATACGCCATTGCGAAGCGCTCTCGGCAGAGATTCCACTGCTGGGGTTCTACCTCCAGCCCGCCGTCGGAGGACGCCGGTTGGGGTATGACTTCTGGCGACGCTTCGCAGCCATCCCGAACGTCGTCGGCGTGAAGGCAGCGCCGTTCAACCGGTACATGACTCTGGACGTAATTCGCGGCGTGGCTGCGAGCGGACGCGCCGGGGAGGTGTGCCTCTACACCGGAAACGACGATAATATCGTCGTCGATCTTATGACGCGCTTCAACGTGGCGACGGACGAGGGAGAGGTTTCCATGGAATTCGTCGGCGGACTGCTGGGCCACTGGGCGGTCTGGACGAAGGGCGCCGTTGAGATACTGCATCGCGCCCGCGCCGCAGCGGGGCGAGCTTCCGTACCCGCGGAGATGCTTTCGCTCGCAGCCGAGGTTACGGACATGAACGCGGCGCTGTTCGACGTGGCGAACGACTTCGCCGGGTGCATCGCCGGCGTACAGCACGTTCTGTGCAAACAGGGATTGCTGGCCTCTACGCGATGCCTGAATCCGCGGGAGGCGCTCTCGGAAGGGCAGGCCGAACAGATCGACCGCGTCCGGCGCGAGTATCCGCTCCTGGTGGACGACGATTTCGTCGCCGGGCATCTGAACGAATGGCTGGATTAGAGCAACGAAAGAATGAGATGTCGTATGGTTTCGTCGGTGAGGACAAGGCCGGCAAGGAAGGAAAATAAGGCATATTCGCCAATATTCCGAATTTTTCCTGACGCCGCCGGCCGACGCCGCAAACAGAAAACATGCGGCAGGTCAATCTTGAATTGCTCTAGACATCTCCTCCGCGACGGCGACGGCTTCGCCAAAGCTCGACCTTCAGGTCCATCACGAACCCCCAGACAAGGAAGGCGAACCCTATTACGCCCAGCGCAATGGCGTACCATTCAAACCACGGTTTCATGTCGCCGATTTTGTACACCGCCAGCAGTATCGTGTGCGCGAGTATCAGAAGTGCCCCGGTCATCATTCGCATAAGTCGCTCCTTATCGGCGGTGGCAGGAAGTGAACCATCATAATACCGCCCGCCGCTTATCGTCGCAACCCGGGGAATCCCCCAGGCAGTGCGGCGCGCGTTTCGATCTTGCAATATCAAGCCGGATCGATACCATTGCCTTTTTCGGACGGTTCTCTTTGAAACTACAAGACGCTGCCTGGGCTTTTAGAGCACCGAAAGTTTGAGATGTCGTATGGCTTCGTCGGTGAGGACAAGGTCGGCAAGGAACGAAAATGCAGGCATATCCTGACGATATGTCGAATTTTCGTGACGCCGCCGACTGCAGCCGCAAACAGAAGACGTGCGGCAGATCAAACTTGAGTTGCTCTGGCCCCTCGTAAAAGGAGCTCGAAACAATGCAGCAAGCTGCCGCGGACCTTGGCCTGATCGGCCTGGCTGTAATGGGACAAAACCTGGTCCTCAACATGAACGACAAGGGTTTCACCGTGGGCGTATTCAACCGCACGGTGAGCAAGGTGGACGATTTCCTCAACGGACCGGCAGCCGGTCGTGAAACGATCCTCGGCGCCCATAGCATCGAGGAATTCGTATCCCTGCTGAAACGTCCGCGCCGCGTGATGCTGCTGGTAAAGGCGGGTTCGGCTGTGGACGCCTTCATCGAGAAGCTCCTGCCGCATCTTGAGGAAGGCGATATCATTATCGACGGTGGAAACAGCAACTTTCACGACACGATCCGCCGCTACGAATACGTCGAGAGCAAGGGCATGCTATATATCGGGACGGGTGTCTCCGGAGGCGAAGAAGGCGCGCGTCACGGGCCCAGCATAATGCCCGGTGGAAGCCCTGCCGCGTGGGAACACGTAAAACCGATCTTCCAGGCGGTCTCCGCGAAAGTGGATGACGGCGAGCCTTGCTGCGACTGGGTGGGCGAGAACGGCGCGGGGCATTTCGTGAAGATGGTCCACAACGGTATCGAGTACGGCGATATGCAGCTTATCTGCGAAGCGTACCACCTGATGCAGACCATCGGAATGACCCCGGCTGAGATGTCCGAGGTATTCGCGCGTTGGAACCAAGGCGAGCTGGACAGCTACCTGATCGAGATCACGCGCGATATCCTCGCCAGGACGGACGACGAAACGGGCAAGGCGATGGTAGACGTGATCATGGACCGCGCCGGGCAGAAGGGGACCGGAAAGTGGACCGTGATAACCGCCTGTCAGCTCGGCATGCCGGTTACGCTGATCGGCGAGGCGGTCTTCGCGCGGTGCCTCTCGGCTATCAAGGAAGAGCGAGTCGCGGCGGCGCAGGTTCTTCGTGGCCCGAAACGCGCGTTCAAGGGCGACCGGGAAAAGTTCGTCGAGGATATCCGGCAGGCGCTCTACGCCAGCAAGATATGCTCGTACGCCCAGGGCTTCCAGATGATGCGCGCGGCGGCTGCGGAATACGACTGGAACCTGAACTTCGGAGGGATCGCACTTATGTGGCGAGGAGGGTGCATTATCCGCAGCCAGTTCCTCGGTAAAATCAAGGACGCCTTCAGCCGAAAGAGGAAGAAAGTGGTGAACCTGCTGCTGGTGCCCTACTTCAAATCCGCCGTACGCAAGGCGCAAGGCTCCTGGCGGCGCGTTATCACCCAGGCGGTCAAGCTGGGCGTTCCGGTTCCGGCCTTCTCCACGGCGCTTGCGTACTACGACGGGTATCGCAACGCACGCCTGCCGCAGAATCTGCTCCAGGCGCAACGGGATTATTTCGGCGCGCATACCTACGAGCGCGTGGACAAACCCGTCGGCGAATTCTTCCACACCAACTGGACCGGTTCCGGCGGCGATACCACGGCAAGCACCTACACGGCGTAACGATTGCGGATTGATGAAAAACATTATCGAGAAACTGAAACAGGCGATCGCCCTGGACGTGTATGAACCGAGCGTTCACCGCGTCGGGGAGGTTACGTATTTCCTGGCGCGTCACGGACACCAGAAGGTCGTAGGCGCAATCGGCGACGACGAGATATCGGGCCGGCGCACAGGAAGCGTGGACGGACTGGCCGTAACCCTCGGCGAGTGCAACCACGAAAACGCACACACGATCCGTAACGAGCTGCCGTGGACGCGACCACGCTGCATCGGGCTGGCGACCAGCGCGGGCCTGGGCGACAGGCTGGGACTGGCGACGCCGGGACACGTCCGCGCGATACGAACCTGCGGAGCGGGCGTAACGCCGATTTTCGCCCAGCAGTCCATACGCGAGATGACACGCACGCAGCGCACGGCCCGGCAGGTAATAGACGCCGCTACCTGGGGAGTGCTCCAGGAAGGTTTTGGTAGTGACGGTGAAGTGTTCGGCTCCGATGCGGACCACCTCCAGCAGCCGGGCGATATCGACGTGACCGTCGCGGCTGGGTTCACGATGTTCACTATCGACCCCGGACTGCACGTGGAAAACCAGGCCGACGAGATGCACACCGACATGCTGGCGGACTACTTCGCCAAGCTGGACTTCGAAGGCCTGGAAATATCCGAAGCGGACCTGACGAGCGCATACGTCGGAAAGACTTTCTCACTGGCCGGGGGAGGAGAAATCTCTTTCGACGAGATATCGTTCCTCAGGGCGGCCGCTAAATATGGAAACGCCGTCGCGCACACAGCGAGCATGCACCGCCATCTCGCCGGAGTCGCCAGGGACGATTTCGAGTTGGAGGTTTCCGTCGACGAGACGGAGAGTCCGACAAGTCCGGCTGAGCACTATTTCTTCGCCTCCGAGCTGAAACGGCTGGGCGTGCAGTGGGTCTCGATGGCGCCGCGGCTGGTCGGACGAATGGAAAAAGGCGTGGACTACATCGGCGATCCGGAAAAGTTCCGATCGAGCTTCGCCGCTCACGCAGCCGTCATGAGAACGCTCGGCCCTTACAAAATTTCGATCCACTCCGGAAGCGACAAGTTCAGCATCTATCCCGTAATCGCGGAACTGACCGACGGGCTGGTTCACCTCAAGACGGCAGGGACCAGCTACCTGGAGGCGATCCGCGCGATAGCGTCGATAGACCCCGACCTGTTCCGGGAAATATACGACTTCGCCCGCGAGCACTACGATCAGGACAAGGCCACCTACCACGTCTCGGCGGACATGGACAAGGTTCCCCCGGCAGGCGATTTCACCAACGACGATCTTGCCGCCCGCATCGACGATTTCGATACCCGCCAGGCGATGCACTGCACGTTCGGGTCCGTCCTTACCGCCGACGGCGGCGATCTGTTCCGCAAGCGAATCTACGAAGCGCTCGAGCGCGACGAAGATGTCTACTACGCCGCACTGGAAAAACACCTGGGCCGGCACGTGCAGCCGTTCGCGAGGTAAAACAACGTAGCAAGTCCCAAAGGGACGTAATAAGACAGCCCAAGAAAGCGAAGCCCTGGGAAAAAGGCCGAAAAATATCACAAGCCCTGTAAGGGCGAAATAGCAAAACCAACACCGATAAAAAACAAGGCCCGGAGAAAAATCGATGAGCGATAAACTGTTCGACGTATCCGGCAAGTGCATCGCAATTACCGGCGGCGCCGGCGTACTCGGCGGAGAGATGGCAAGGCAACTCGCAGCCCGCGGGGCGAAAGTGTGCGTCGTGGATTACGACGCCCTCCGCGCCGAGAAGGTCTGCAAGGAAATCGAGAAGGCGGGCGGGTTCGCGATTCCTGTCCAGTGCGACGTGCTCGAAAAGGACCTCATCCAGGAAGCTTTCGCCTGCGCCGTCGGGAGCATGGGACAAATCGACGTGTTGATAAACGCAGCCGGGGGAAACAGGAAGGAAGCCACCTGCGTGCCGCCCGAGAGCCTGTTCTTCGACCTGCCGGCCGAGGCGATACAGTGGGTGATGAACCTGAACTGCCTGGGCACCATCCTTCCCTCGCAGGTCTTCGGACGTCACATGGCCGAGCGAGGCGAGGGCGTTATCATCAACGTTTCGTCGATGAACGCATTCCGCCCGTTGACGCGGATCGCGGCGTATTCTGCCGCCAAGGCCGCCGTGAGCAACTTCACGCAATGGCTGAGCACGTACATGTGCCAGAACCACTCGACGAACATCCGCGTGAACGCGATAGCGCCGGGGTTTTTCCTGACCGACCAGAACCGCTTCCTGCTGACCAACGAAGATGGAACTCCGACCGCACGGGGAAAGCAGATTATCGACCACACGCCGATGGGACGATACGGATCGCCCGAAGAACTCATCGGCACGCTCGTCTGGCTGATATCGGACGCCTCGAAATTCGTCACCGGTATCGTCGTCCCCGTCGACGGCGGATTCAGCGCGTATTCCGGCGTATAGTAATTGTCAATCAAAGGAGTTTTCGCGTGGCAGATCATATTGAGCAGTTGAAGGCTTTTCCCAAGTCGAAGGATTTCTTCATCGGGATAGATTCGGACGGGTGCGCGTTCGATACGATGGAAGTGAAGCACAAGGCATGTTTCTACCCCATGACGGTGCAGCACTGGAACCTCGCCGGCATCGCGAAATACGTCCGCGACGTGTGGGACTTCGTGAACCTTTACGGCCAGAACCGCGGCTGCAACCGCTTCCTGGCGCTGCTTGCGACGTTCGATTACCTGGACAACTGGCAGGAAGTCGGCGAGTGCGGATACACCGGCCCGGACGTCTCGTCGCTTCGCGAGTGGACCCGGGAGGAAACCAAGCTCGGTAACCCCGCCCTGGAGGCGAAGGTCGCCGAAAGCGGCGATGAAGTCCTGGCGCAGACGCTCAGATGGTCCACAGCCATCAACGAACAGGTAGCCAACATCGTCCACGACGTGCCGCCTTACCCGCACGTCCGCGAAAGCCTGGAGAAAATCAGGGACGCCGCCGACGTGATGGTCGTCTCCGCGACGCCCAACGAGGCGCTCCGGAGAGAATGGGAGGAGCACGATATTGCACAATACGCGCAGATGATCTGCGGGCAGGAGATGGGCAAAAAGGCGGAGCACCTGGAGCACGCCGCCGCGGGCAGATACGACGCCGAGAAGATACTGATGATCGGCGACGCGCCGGGCGACATGAAGGCGGCCAAGGCAAATAGCGCCCTGTTCTACCCGATCAATCCGGGCGACGAAGCGGCTTCGTGGAAGCGGTTCCACGACGAGGCGGTGGACAAGTTCTTCGCAGGCCGGTACGCAGGCGAATATGAACAAAAACTTATCGACGAATTCCTCGCCCACCTGCCCGAAATCCCGCCGTGGAAAAAGTAGACGACAGGCCGATGTTACGATTCGCGGGCCGTCGCCTCCGGTCGTTCGTCGAGGGCATGGCACGTCAGGCAACGGTAATTGCGAATAATGAGGTAAAACATGAGCACAACAGTCCGCTGGGGCATCATTGGCGCTGGAAACATCGCCCGGAAGTTCGCTGCCGGGATCAGGCACGCCGTGGGCGCGGAGCTTCTGGGCGTCGGGTCGCGCGCGCGGGAAAAGGCTGAAGCGTTCGGCGAGGAGCTGTCCATTCCCCGCCGGTACGGCAGTTACGAGGACCTCGCAGCCGACGGGGACGTGGACGCCGTTTACGTCGCGACGCCCCATCCGATGCACAAGGCCTGCGCCGTCCTCTGCCTCTCGGCCGGCAAGGCGGTCCTGTGCGAAAAGCCGCTCACGACAAACGCCGCCGAGGCGCGAGAGGTCGTTGACGCGGCCCGTCGTGCCGGCGTGTTCTGCATGGAGGGGATGTGGACGCGCTTCCTCCCTGCGATCGTGAGAATGCGCGAGCTTCTCGCCGAGGGTGCCGTCGGGGAGGTGCGGATGATAACGGCCGACTTCGGCTTCCACACGGAATGGAATCCCGAGGGGCGGTTGTTGAATCCTCATTTGGCCGGTGGAGGTCTGCTGGACGTCGGCGTCTACCCCATCTCGCTCGCGTCCATGCTGTTCGGGACGCCGAGGCGGGTGACGGGCCTGGCCCATCTGGGCGCGACGGGCGTAGACGAACAGGCGGGCATCATCCTTGCGTACGACGGTGGGCGGATCGCCGTCATCGCCACGGCCATTCGCACCACGACGCCGCAGGATGCCTGGATTCTCGGAACCGAGGGGCGCATCCGTCTCCACGCCCCCTGGTGGAGCAGCACGAAGATAACGCTCCATCGTCGTGGCGAGGAAGAGAAGATCGAGCTGCCCCTGGTCGGTAACGGCTACAACTACGAGGTCGAAGAGGTCGGCCGATGCCTCGCCGAGGGCCTCATCGAAAGCCCGACCATGCCACTTGACGAGAGTATCTCGATCATGGAGACAACGGACCGGCTTCGGGCCCAGTGGGGCCTGAAATATCCCATGGAGTAATGGACACAAACCGCCGCTCAAGGAGAATGACATGCAGTACGGAACCATTCCGGACGTTGACAAGCGCGTTTCCCGCGTAGCCCAGGGGCTGATAATGCTCGAAGAGGATGACCTCGAAGGGGGTATCGCCCTGCTCGATGCGGTCTATGCCACCGGCATCAACGCGTTCGACTCAGCAAACAGATACAGCGGTGGGCAGTGCGACCGCGTGTTCGGAAAGTGGGTTCGAAGCCGAGGCCTTCGGGACAAGATCGTCCTGATGGACAAGTGCTGCCACCACAACCAGGACCGCAAGCGCGTCACGACGTTCGACATCTCCGCCGATCTGCACGACTGCCTCGCCCGGCTGGAATTCGATTACATCGATATCTTCAGCTTTCACCGCGACGATCCGAGCGCTCCGGTCGGACCGCTTGTCGAACGGATGAACGAGCATATCGCCGAAGGCAAGATCCGCGCCTACGGGGCATCGAACTGGACCCACGAACGTATCCGGGAGGCGAACGAGTACGCCGAGGCCCGCGGGTTGAAGGGCCTGGTCGTCTCGAGTCCGCAGTATTCCCTCGCCGAGTGCGTTGAAGACCCATGGGGCGGCGGCAGCGTGACGATCACCGGCGAGGCCAACATCCCGGCCAGGCAATGGTACCAGGCGAACCAGATGGCCCTGCTTCCCTGGTCGAGCCTGTGCGGCGGATTCTTCTCCGGGCGTTTTCGGCGAGACAACCTTCAGGAATTTACCGACGATGCGGACACGCGCTGCGTTCGCTGCTATTGCACCGAGGATAACTTCCGACGCCTCGATCGTACCGAAAAGCTGGCCGCCGAGAAGGGCCTCACGCTCGCCCAGATCGCCTTGGCGTACGTGATCCACGGGCCGTTGAACTGCTTCCCGCTCATGGCTGCCTGGACGGCTGAGCAGGCGGTGGAGAATGCCAAGGCGGCTGACGTCGAACTGACATCCGACGAAATCGCATGGCTCGATCTGCAACGCGACGCGCGATAGAGCAACGAAAGAATGAGATGCCGTATGGTTTCGTCGGTGAGGACAAGACCGGCGAGAAAGGAAAATAAGGCATATTCGCCAATATCCCGAATTTTGCCTGACCACGCCAGACGACGCCGCAAACTTCAAAACATGCTGCTGGCCAATCTTGAATTGCCCTGGACGACCGTAACGGCCGCCGGAATGCGTCGGGGAAAAATCGACGCCCGCGGGAAGCTTCCCGTGGGCGTTTCTTCCAAAAGCACCGCTCGCTCGCGGTTCGCAAAGCATTACTCCATCCCGAACATCCGCTCTTTCAGGTCGAGGTAGTACAGGTAGTCCTCCTGCTTGACGTTCGGCGGGCATCGGTGATCGCAGAACGGTATGTACCCGCCGCGCTCGACGTAGGGGACCAGCGATTCGAGGTATTTCCTGATCGCTTCGGGGCCCTTGCCCAATTCCATCTTGTCCACGCCGCCCATTATCCGCAGGTCCTTGCCGTATTCGTCCAGCAGCTCGCCCGGGTGCGCGCAGGAGTTCACCTCGTAGGGGAACAGGCAGTTGATTCCGCCTTCCATCAGCAGCCCAAGGATCGGGCGAACGTCGCCGTCGCAGTCGGTGAGCCATATGTCGATCCCGTGCGCGTGAAGCCGCCTGCTGATCCTCTTGTACCGCGGGACCACCACGTTTTTGAAGAAATCGTGCGTTACGATAGGCCCGTGATTGAAACAGATGTCCTCCCACCCGCTGGCGAAGTCGAAATCGATGACGCCCAGCACCTGGTCCAGAAAGTCCTCCACCAGCACGCAGCTGGTTTCGACCATGTCTTCGACCATGGCTGGGTAATCGAAGCAGGCATAGGCCAGCCCCTCGAACGTCAGCAGGTCGCGGACCTTTCCGATCATCGATCCGCAGTCCACAGCCACCGGAAAGTCGCGATCGGGTGGGTAAAGCCTCTTGAGTTCATCGAGGTCCACCTTTCGCGCGGGATCGTCACGGCGGAAACGCTCTTCCTTCATTCGCTTCCAGTCGTCGGGCGTTTCGATGGGGCTTTTGGTGAAGTGCGGGATCGTGGAGTGCCCGTCCTTCGCCACCTCGCCGATCAGGCCCTCTGCGTTCCGGATGATCTTCTTGTCCGCCGTCTCCTCGATAACCTTGTACTCGAACTGCGGATGCATCCACGCACTACCGTGCTGCGCGTATCTATCGAAGTTGAAGAAGACATCCGCTTCGGCATTGTTCGTGATCCCGTTATCGCGGAAGATCGGCCATTCCGAAAAATTCTCCTGCCAGTATCCGAACTCCATGTTGAAGCAGCGGTCAACCGGCCTGTAGTGCATCTGGTTGTTGAACCGCTCGCGATCGGTCATTGCGCTTTTCCACTTGGGACGGCATGGCGTTACGGACATTTACTTTTCTCCCTGGGCTTTGCACTTCTGCAACGTTGCGGGCGTGCGAAGCTTCCGATTTTCGATTCAGGCCGCGCAGTCTATCCCGCCAGTCCACTCCGTCAAGCAAAATTCAATCCACATTTAAAGAGGGAGATTAAAGGGGGCAGTGAGCAGGCAGGTTCGCGGCTCGTAAATGTTGAACACGCATCCAACTGCTTATGCAGGTGATGGATAGGTATGGAAAGTTCCCCTTTTGTGCGCCCGGATGGACCAGCGACCATCCGATTCGTCCGAAAAAAATACAAAAAAATATTCCACGCCTGAATAAAGACTTGCGCACCGCACTTTTCCAAAAGTTCCCCTTTCGGGTAGCACGAACGTGGGTATTGGCCCAAGTATGGAGGCGCGTGCTATGCGCGCTGAAGTTGCTTGACAATTAAAGAACGAAAAACCGACACAGAGAAACAGAGGAAAATGAGGTTTAAAAACAAAGCAAAGCGTTTTTTAATTTCTCTGCGTCTCTGTATCCCTGTGTGTAATAAGACGTTACGTATTTTCGCCCCTCGAAAAACCCTTTCCAGCCTGTTCCCGGTTGTCCCAGGATTTGCGGAGCTGTGCGGACTTGTACGAAACGGTACGCTTTGGTACGGACGGGTACGTTTCGGTTCGCTGCGGCGCAGCCCGGTACGGGCGAAGACGGGTACGGACTTGTACGCTTTGGCTCGCCACGGCGCAGCCCGGTACGGGCGAAGACGGGTACGTTCTCCTGCGCAACGGCCTGCTGCGGCGCAGCTCTTGAGCGAAGACGGGTACGGAGCGCGTAGCCCTGGCGCGCATAAAGACAGGGCTGCACCGGCCGAAGCGGTACAGCCCTGTCAGAGGAGATATCAATCCCCACGAATTCCAGCTAGAACGAAACCTTGTTTCCCCCGCCTTCCTTGCTGGCCTGCATCCATCGATGCGCCCGCTCGACGACGTCCTCGACCGCATCTTCCACGTCGGCGGCTGCGGCGCCTACGGAAACCGTGACTCCCAGTACACGGTCTCCCGCCTGGGTGTAGGTCTGGTCGACGAGACGGCGAACCCGGTCGCCGATCGCGTACAGGTCGCTGTACTGGAGGATCGGAACAATCGCCAGGAACTCGCAGTCTTCCCAGCGTCCTACGGTATCGTAAGATCGCAGCGAATTGGCGAACGTCCTGCCTGCCAATCTCATCAACTCGTCGGACGTCTGGCGGCCATGGGCTTCTTCGATGTCCTCGAAGTTGTCGATAGTGGCCATGATCACACCGAAGTTCCATTCGTAGCGACGCATTTCATCGAAGCGCGCTTCGAGTCGCATCTCGACGTATCGACGATTGGCGAGCCTCGTTACCGGGTCGATGAATCCCGCCTCCTTGACAAGCTCGGCCGCGGCGAGCGCCTGGCTGGCGGAGGAGTTATCGGTGAAGACCTCCATGACGCCTTCGATCCGGCCGGAGGCATCGCGGATAGGCGCGACGCGCATGGATATGGGGATAAGGTGCCCGGCCTTGTGACGTATGTACGCGTCCTGCGTGCGGATTTGCCCGTCTTCGAGCGTCTGGGCGGCGGGGAACGATCCGCTGCATACGTGCGTCACTTCGTTGTCGAAGTGCAGCAGGATATCCTCGCAGCAGGATTTGCCGACGATCTCGTCGAGACGATATCCGGTGAGCTGCTCGGCGCCGGGATTCCAATAAGTCACTTGACGATTGTGGTTTACAAACACGACCGCATCGAAGGTGTTTTCGACGAGACCGCGATAGAACGCCTGCGGGGTCTGCTGTTCGATAGCGACTTGATCAGCCATGCCTCTTTCCTTTGCTGCACATGGAAGGTCGTCTTGGAAAGCGTGGAACGATTCCAGCGCCTATACAGGAAGTTATCGTTTCGAGAGAGGAGGCTCTTTAGTAAGGAAAACAGACTGCAGGCTACAGACTTCAGGCCTCAGACTGCAGGAAAAACACAAACCCGTTTGTCCCTGAAGCCTGAGGTCTGAGGTCTTCACTCCAAAGGCTTGATCACCATTCCGGTTGCGAGCTTCGGGTAGAAGTAGGTGCTCTTGTGAGGCATGGACCCGCCGGAGGATGCGATATCCTGAACAACCGTCAGCGGCGTCGACTGCATGCACACGCCCAATTGCGCCCTGCCCGAACTGCACGCGCGGCGAACCGCCAGGGCGTCCGGGGTGTACTCGATGGAAAGGTCGTCCGTTCGCCACGGCGTCAGCGCACCGTCGATAATGAGCTTGTGCAGCACGGCGACGTCAAGGCGGCGCCACTGGTCGGACTCATCGGAGGCGACCTCCTGCATGGCTGCGGGGTTCACCAGGCGAGCGATCCACAACTCCGCAAGCGAGGCGTCCATGAACGCGATTGCCCCTTCGCCGTATCGTCGCAGAAAGGCGCCGGCGTCGGAGAGGTCCGCGTCGTCCAGGCTGCAGCGCTGCCACTCGAAGTCCGTCGCCGACCTGGCGAGGCGCTCGACCGTGAACTCGTCCCTCAACCCGGAGATTATACGATGCGTAGGAAGAACCAGAAGCCCCGGATCGTCGCGCGGAACCAGGGCGAACATAACGAAGTTCGCCTCGTGGTCGGCGTTGATGCTTCCGGCTGCGAGCAACTCGTCGCGGTAGGCCAGCGCGGTGGTGTAGCGATGATGCCCATCGGCGATGTATGCGGGCGTGAGCTTCAGAGATGCCTGGATCGTCGCGATCGCTCCGGGATCGTCGAGAACCCAGAGACGCTCGGTCACGCCGTTCAGCTCGCCCCAGATATCCGGCAAGGTTCGCACGGACGACCAGAGCGTCTCGGCTGCCTCACCGTTGGAATCCTCGTAGAAGGCGAAGATCGGCGACAGTTGGGCGGACGTGTGGCGGGTCAGCTCGAGACGATCCGCACGAGGTCCGGGAAAAGTGTGCTCATGGGGAATCACGTCCTCACCCAACGGCGTGGCGCGAACGCCGCAGATCATCGCGCGGCGATTGTAGATCTTGCCCGACCAGCGATACTCCTGCTCATAGGCGTACAGCGCGGGTTTTTCGTCCTGGCGGAGCGTTCCGTCGGACTTCCATTCGCCCAGCACCCACGCGGAGTGCTGATAGCCCTTGAGAGGACCGGCCTGGTCCGGTGGAAAGTGAGGCAGGTCGATCGCGACGATGTTTTTGGGATCGCGAGCGAGAAGCGCGTTGCGATCTTCGGCGTTGATCACGTCGTAAGGCGGGGCGATGTTCAAACTGACGTCGCTCGCCTTACCCGGAAACCGCCAGCCACGGAACGGCCTGATGTCCATGTGAGTCTCCTAAGGTCAGGCGGATACATTACCGTCGTCGCGTGGATGAAAAAACCGGAAAACGTGGAAAATTTCACAATACCGCTGGGGTATTTCACAGCGATTGTCCGATGTAACTCGAATACTCGAAGGAGCGAATGAATGAAGCAACGGAAGCACACCGCAGTATTGGTATTGACGCTACTGGCTGGTATCGGTTCCCAGGTCGCGCTGGCCGGGACGCCTGAGGCGAGCGCGAAGTCCGAGAATGGAAAGCTGCGCCATCGCGTGGCGAAGCTGGAAAGCACCGTCGCGGAGTTGAAGGACCTCGTTCTCCGGCAAGCCGATATGCTCAAGCAGGCCAATACCCGTAGCGACAAGCTCGCGGGCGTCCAGCAGCGCTACGAGATGCGCAAGATCATGCTCAAGGACGCCGAGAAGCACCAGGCCAACAACCCGGGCGCCTTTGCCGTATGGTCGAACCTCGGCATCCAGCTCTACGGAAAGGTCAAGTTGGACGCCTCGTTCGACACGTCACGCACGTCCACGGGCGATTTCGCCAGGTGGGTCAATTCCGAGGACACCAACCACGACGACGGCCAGTTCAACATGACCGCCAACGAGACTCGCCTCGGTATGAAGATCACCGGACCCTCGTCCGATATCGTCAAGACCAGCGGACTCATCGAGGTGGATTTCTACGGCGGCAGCGCCGAAAACTCCCCTCACCCCCGGATGCGCCATGCGTACATGAAAATAGAATGGCCCAGGGAACGGTTCAGTATACTCGCCGGGCAGACGTGGGACGTAATCGCGCCATTGTGGCCCACCACGTTGAACTACTCCGTCCAGTGGTGGGCGGGCAACATTGGCTTCCGTCGCCCGCAAATCCGCCTGACCAAGAGCATCCGCCTGGGTGACAGCGTGGACATGAAACTTGAGGGCGCGCTTACGCGAACGCTGGGCGATACGACGGGCTTCGATCCGGGCGACACGGGCGAGGACGCAGGCTATCCCGGCGTACAGGGTCGCGCGAGCTTCACGTTCCCGCTTTTCGGCGGTCGCAAAACCACCGTCGGAGCGTCGGGACATTTCGCCGGTGAGGAGTACGACAGGGACGCTGCCGGCGGACATAGCGAAACGTACACGTGGTCGGCGAACCTCGATATCACCTGCCCCGTCACCGATTGGCTCACGATCAAGGGCGAGATATTCACCGGGCAGAACCTCGACACGTACGTCGGAGGCATCGGGCAGGGAGTCGACGTGGACGGCGGCGTAACCGAACTGCGAAGCAGCGGCGGATGGATAGCTGCAAGCCTCGGGCCGTGGGACAAGTGGCGGTTCAACCTCGGCATCTCCGGCGAGATGATCGCCGATAGCGACTTCGACAGCGTCGCCGGACAAAGCGCCAGAACGTGCAACAGCACGATCTTCGGAAACGTGCTCTACCAGGTGAACAAGAACACCACCGTCGGGCTGGAAGTCTCCCGATGGTATACCGAGTACAAGAACCTTTCCGCCGGCGACAGCATCCGCGTGCAGGGTTCACTCATTTACAGTTGGTGACACCGGCGTTCGGCGGCGAAAGTTTTCTTCCATCGTCGTCGTCGCGTGGATGTCTGCGGAAATCCTCGCAGAGGTCTTTCATGATCTCCTCGACCATCCGGCGTAATTCCCGGCGGAGTTCCATCTGCTCACGCAGAGGCTCGTGGAGCCTGCCGAACTCACGCGGCGGCAACGACCAGAATCCGCCTTCTCGCATCGACAGGTTGAATCGGCGATACACCTTCCACGCCGCGGGGTCTTTCTCGCGAAGTTGCTTTTCGCTTTCGTAGCTACGGGTCTCGGTCTTTGCGCCGTCGTCGGTCTCGCGCGTTTTGCGGACGGTGATCTTCCCGTCCTTATCGCGGTCGATTTCCGTGGTTGTGCCGTCCTCGCGAACCCGGATCTTCACGGATGTTTCGGCACGCTGCCGCCGGCCTTCGCCAAAACTCCGCAGCTCGTCGGACAGTCCGTCGCCGTCGCCGAACGGTCGCACCGTCCATCCGGGTCCCATCCTGCCACCGTCGCGAAGGTGAAACCGGCCGAACGGCGAATCGCCCGCGTCGTCATATTTCAAGACGATCTTCTCGCGCGGCATGGGTTTTGCCAGGCGGAGCTTAACGGTCTTCTCGCTCGCCTTGCGAACGATCCTCAGCTTCACCGTTTCGCCCGGACCCCGGCTGCTTATTTTCTTCACCAGCGCCGATATGTCACCGGAGACCTTCTCCTTGTCCACGGCGACGATCACGTCGTAACGGTCCAGACCGGCTTTATCGGCGGGGCTGTCCTTGGCGACGTTACGAACCATCACGCCCGACTTTTCCAGTTTCAGGTGATGCGCCAATGCCGGTGGTACCTCGCTCAGCATTACGCCCATCCAGCCGCGTTCGTGCCGCCGGGTCCCGTCTGCCTTTTGGTCATCGCCCATCAACACGACGGCCGGTAACGCAGCCGCCATCGCAAGAATCAGCATCTTCTTCCACATGACGGAGTCTCCCATTTGCAATGTCCGCGATCCGGCGCACGGCCTTCCATGCGCCACCTTCCACTGCTACGTCTCTCGCCGAATCGGGGTTCGCAAAAACTCCGCGCCCATGCCTCGGTCCGCTTATTTTTTCATCGCTTCCTGGAGTGCGAGAACGGCGTAGCCGGTAACCAGCACTTTGGAACCTTCGTACCACCGATCGGCGCTGTTTACCCACGAACCGTCGTCGCCGACGCGCTTGGCGAGCGTGTTAACCAGTTCCTCCCGCCAGTTATGTTCCTTACCCTTGAAGTCTCGAATGACCGGCTCGCCCCACGCGCGCAGCGCCTTGGCGTAGACCTGGTAGTAGTAGTAAAGCCCCTGGAGCGATTTTTCCTGCGGCATGTTGGGGTTGCTGTCCAGCCGCCAGTGTCGGCGTATCCAGTCGAAGGCGGCGCGCACGCGCGGATCGGCGCGATCGACGTTGGCGTGCAGCATGCTCTTGAAGCCCATGTAGGTCATCGACCCATAGCTGCGAAGCCCCCTGCCACCCGGAACCGCTGCTCCCGCCTTGGATTCGCCCATCTTCAGGTTGTCGCGCAGGGCGGGAGCATAGACGAACCCGCCGTCGTTAGGACCGGCGACCGCCCACGCGGAGGCGTTCTTCTCGGTGGAGTTCTGCGTTCGCGTGACGAAGGTGAGCACTTCCTGCATGTCGGGATCGTCGCCCTTTATGCCCGCCTCGTGCATCGCCTGGACCCACATCCCGACGTTGCTGAGGTCAGGTCGCCCATGTTTACCGTAGCTCACGCCGCCGCGCATCGGGTGATCGGCCCCTATCTCCGCGCCGCGCGGCCCCTTCGATCCGGGTCGGATAATCAAACCGCGCAGGTATCCGATCGCCCTGCGCTTCGCCTCGTTGAATCGCGGATCGCCCGAAGCGGATATCGCCATCAGGGCGATGGAGGTCGTGTAGTTCTCCAACCCTTCCTTCGGGTCGTATATCCCCCCATCGGGGCGCTGGTAGCTCAATAGCACATCGAAGCCCCTCTTCACAGCGGGGTGACTGGTATCGTAAGAGGGATGTTGCACGAGCACCTTGAGCACTATCCCCGTAGCTGCGGGCCTTGCGCCGGGACCGATCCGCCACCCACCGTCCGCTTCCTGCTCGCTCAGCAGGTACGCCAGGCCGGAGTTGATGAGCCTCTGGGCGGTCTCGACGTGCGCCGCGTCCATATCGCTCGTCAGCGCCGGCTGGGACGCCACGGGCTTATCGTCGCGGCGCGGCGTCTCGCGGTCGGGCGAAGTCTTCTTCGGGCAGCCAACGATTGCCGCCAGCGAAACAATCAGTACGAATGAAAATATCCTGTGCATGATTTTCTCCTGAAATAGATTGCCAATTAAACCAGTGAAGTAAACGCACGTCCGACACGAAAGTTGCATGTTTTTTCGTCGGAATCATCGAGCACGTTCTCAATCGCGGCGCCAGGCGACGAACAACGTCAGCGTCATTATCTGCATCGTAGCGGATACTATCGCCCAGACGATCGCGCCGCGCATGTTCCCATAATACATCTGCACGAACGTTATCAGCACGCCCAGCAGCGTCAGCACCTGCGTCAGCGCGCCGAGCATCCGCGGGAGGCTGAACGTCTCCGTTTTTTTGCCGGGGGCGGTGAGCTTCCGAACGCGATCGAGGATCTCCTGTTGCACGGGGGAAGCTTCATCCGGCGCTTCGGTCGCCTGCGCCTGAGGCTGGGGGTGCTCGATAGCCTCGTGCAGTCCCGACGAAACCACCGGCTGGCGCGTCGGCTCGCGAAGGATGACCCTTGCGGCATCGACAAGGTTCCGCACCGTGAAGTCGGCCTGGGCGGATTCTTCGTCCACCTGCCCAGGCGCGTCGGAGACCCGCACGCGAACACGGATCGTCCTGCATCCGGCACGCTGGCCTGCCTCGATGTCGCGCGGACTGTCCCCCACCATCCAGCTCTGCGAAAGGTCGATGTCCAGTTCCCTGGACCCCTGGAGCAGCATGCCCGGCTGGGGCTTGCGAAGATCGGACTCGCCGGCGTACCGCTCGATCGTGCCTTCCGGATGATACGGGCAGTAATAGATCGCGTCCAGGTGGGCGCCTTTTTCGGAGAGCTGGCGGCGCATCTCCGCGTGAATCTTCTCCAGAGTTTCTTCCGTAAGAAGCCCACGCGCAATGCCGGACTGGTTCGTCACGACGACGATCTTATACCCTGCCTGGGAGAGCGACTTGAGCGCCAGTTCAACGCCGGGAAGAAGTTTCACCGCCTCCGGGGCGCTTATGTATCCGGGATCCTCTATGAGTGTGTGATCCCGATCGATGAAAACGGCCTTGTTCGACATATGCCCGTCAATCCTTATCTCGCGTCTCGACAATGCGATCTATGATCTGCGTGGTGCTCATTCCCTCCACCGCCTCCAACGTGAGCACTTTCCCGCCGTAACCTTCGACCACCTCGCGCCCGACGACCTGCGGCGTGGTCCCGCCTTTTACGAGCAGGTCGGGCTGAAGTATCTCGATGAGCGGTATCGGCGTATCTTCCTCGAAGACCGTTACGAAGTCCACGCATTCCAGCGCGCCGAGCATTTCCGCCCGCTCCTCGGCGCCGATCACCGGGCGGCCGGGGCCTTTCAGGCGGGCTACGGAATCGTCGGAATTGATCGCGACGATAAGGCATGTGCCCATCTCTCGCGCGCGTTTGAGGTATCGAACGTGCCCCATGTGCAGCAGGTCAAAACACCCGTTCGTGAACACCACCGTCTCGCCGCGAGACTTGCGGAGTTTTATTTCCTCGGCGAGCTTGCCTTGGGAAAGCACCTTGTGCCCGCGAAGCCCGATCATCCGACGAAGCTCGTCCAGCACTTCCTTTCGCTTGATCGCCACCACGCCGAACCGCTCGACCTCCAGCGCGCCTGCGACGTTCGCCAGGGCGACCGCCTTTTCGAAATCGCAACCCTCCGCCGTCGCCACCGAAAGCATCGCCAGCACCTCGTCGCCCGCGCCGGTAACGTCGTAGACCGATCGTGGGCGCGTGGGAATCCGCCGTCCCTCGCCGGATCGTTCCATCAGGAATGCGCCCTCCCTGTCCAGCGTGATGACCACAGCCTGGGCGTCGGCGCATTCGATGATCGTCGCGGCGGCTTCGGCAAGCGACCTGTCGTCCGTTATGTGGACGCCGGAGGCGATTTCCGCCTCCATGCGATTGGGCGTAAGCAGCGTTGCGCCGACGTATCGGGAGTAGTCCACATCCCGCGCCGGATCCACGATCACCGGAACGTTCGCGTTCCGCGCGTCGGAGATAATCTGCCGGCACAAATCGTCCACCAGCAGCCCCTTGTCGTAATCTTCGATCGCCAGCACATCGCAGCCGGCCAGGTGGTCTCGCGCCGCACCGCGAATCGTAACGGCGACCTTCTTTGTGATCGCGCCGGACCGCTCGTCGTCGACTCGGAGCATCTGCTGGGGATGCCTCTGCTGGGCAAGTCCTACGTACCGGGTTTTGACCGTCGTGAAATGATTCTTCAGGCGCAGCAGCGAGGCCGTTTCCGTGCCTGCCGAAACGAGCAGGCGGTTGATCTGCTCGCCGGCGTCGTCCATGCCGGTCACGCCGACACAAACGACACTTCCGCCCAAAGCGAGGATCGCCGAGGCAACGTTACCGGCGCCTCCGGCGCGGGACTCCTCCCGCACGGTCTGCAGGACGGGAACCGGAGCTTCCGGGCTGACGCGCCGGGCGTCGCCGAACACGTAGCGGTCGAGCATGAAATCACCCACCAGGACCACGCGCGGCGCTCCGAAACCCTCAACGAGTTGGATCAGCTCGTCCATACAGGTCGGAATTCTACTTCCCCGGTCCCACCAAAGCAATCCTTCAGGAAGGCGGGGAAACACCCGCGGCGGCGAGGATATCCCCCAGAAGTTCCGCCTCGCCCTCGACGATGCGCATCTCGACGACGACCTGGTAGATTGGAAGTGCAGCTAACAGGCCGCCCAGTTTCACAAAATCCTTCTGCGTGGTGACGAGCAGCTCCGCACCATGTTCGCCCGCCAGGCAAGATATCTTATCCAGCAGGGATTGGGTGTATTTCGCGTGATCGGCTAGAACCAGTTTTCCCTTCGCAATGGGGTTCAGGTTATATACCGTTTCCGCGAAGGCGTCGGGATTCCCGATTCCGCAGAACAGGAAGACCTTCCTTCCCGCAAGGGCGTCGGGGGGCAGGTCGGCGCCGTTTTCGTCGATGAGCTTTACGGGCGCATGGGCTGCAAGGTGAATTGAAGCCTGGGGCGCATATTTCTCGATGCATTCCCTCACCCGGCCTATCGTTGCGGGCGATACGAGTTCCGTGCGCGTTATGACGATCGCATCGGCGTCTTTCAGGGCGAAGAGCGGTTCGCGCAGCCGGCCGATCGGAATGCAGCATGACCATCGGTTACCGAAGGGGTTCATCGCGTCGATCAGGACGATGTCCAGATCGCGTCCGATGCGCAGGTGCTGGAATCCGTCGTCCATTACCAGCACGTCCGCACCGTCGGCGACGGCGTGCGATGCGCCCGCAACGCGATCGGCATTTACGACGATCGGAGCGCCGGTGAGTTTTTCCAAAAGCTCAGCTTCATCGCTCCTGCCGGCGACGGACTTGTATCCTCGCGTGAGAATGGCCGGCTTTCTACCCGCTGCTGCGAGCTGGTGGACCACCCAGGCGACCATCGGCGTCTTGCCCGTCCCACCGGTGGTTATGTTGCCCACACAGATAACCGGCGCACCGGCGCGATGGGATTTCCGCAGCCCCTTTCGGTACAACCGGCGACGGATGCTCATGATGGCTGAATACGGAAGCACGGCCAGTTTCGCCGCCAGGCGGGCTGCCGCATTGACTGGACATTGCCGATGAGAGCTCGTGTTTTTCGTCGGCTTACCGGCATTCATGGGAGTAAAGGATATCGTATCGCCAGACAGGTGCGAAGGAAAGACCGCCGATCATTCAGCCTGCGGACCTGCCTGCTGCGAGTTCTTCCGCATACGGCAGGCGAAGGCGATGCAGCATGATCGAGGACATGAGAATACACCCCGCGGCAACGACTTCCAGGGGTTCTTCCACCATGCATTGGCCCAGGTTGTACGTGTCTCGCAGGCGGACAAAAGCCTTGCTCTCCAACAGCTTCCTGGCGAGGGCGCCGCTCGTGAGCGCCACTCCAAAAGTAATCACGCCTATCATGAAATACCACGCATAGCTATACCGCAGACACTCGCGCAGATCCCGGGCAAGCGATTTTCTGCGACGGACCAGGTAGACGGTCACAACTGCCGCCATCACAAGAAGGGTGCACGAAATAATCATGTGCACAAGGTATGGGTTCAACGATCGCTCGTAGGGCGTCATGTGCCGCGTAAACCGTTCCCAGTAATGCCTGTTGAAGTATGCCTCCGCGCGAAAGAAGCTGCGGGAAAACCATATCTTCCCTCCGAAGAACGGCGACATCCATTCCATTTCCCGCATGGCGGCAACGAAACTCAACCCCGCTATTATCACCGCAACGGGACCATGACGCCGCCTCGCCTCCATCCTCACTGCCGTTATCACCGCCATGATGCACGCGACAAACAACACCGCCGCGGTCGCCCATTCGAGTATCTCGTTTTCCGAGCTGATGCGTCGCAGCGTGCGAATGTCAAGCCACCAGAAGCTGAGCATTCCGGCAAGATACACCCCTGTCAGAATGCCGAAGAAGATATGCAGCGAGCGATCGGAGGCGAGCAGGCGAACAGCGAGCATCGCCGCCAGCAGCACTGTAAGAAACAGCAGCAGGACGTAGAACTCCGGGACGCGCGTCAAACGAAGGATGATGCCGGAAAACTCGGCGAGCATACCCCCGGAGCTGATGACAGAGACAGTTGCGTTTTCCATGGGTGCTCCGATACCAAATGATAAAAAACGCTTGCCGGAAACAGATATGCAGAACCCGCGAACCGCCGGACGATACCACAGCCCCCACCCGCAATGCCAGCGCCGAATATGCGATACTTTCCGCGCGTGGTCTTGACAGAACCTCCAAACACGATAGAGTCGCCCGGCTGGGAAGACCCGCGGCCTTTTACCTGACCGATGAAACCGAAAACAGCCAACCTGATCCAGCTTAACGCCGCCGTTCTGATTTGGGGGGGCACCGCGATGTTCGCCAAGGGCACCGCCGCGATTCCCGTTTCGCACATCATAAGCTTAAGATCGCTCATCGCCGCCGCCGCACTCCTGGGGTTTCTGATTATCCGCGGCGATCGCATAAGAGTAAAGGCGGGACACTACTGGATTATGTTGTTGCTGGGGGTACTTCTGTGCTTCCACTGGCTGACATATTTCCAGGCGCTTCGCGTTTCGACCGCAGCCGTGGCGATACTGGCATTGCACACATACCCCGTATTTACGGCGATAATCGAACCGTTCATTTTCGGTGAGAAGCTCAGGAAAATCGACATCGGCCTTGCCGTTGCCGTCCTGGCAGGAGTCCTGATCATGACGCCGGAAGTCAGCCTGTCGAACACTACGACCCAGGGGATCCTGCTCGGAGTAGTATCAGGCCTGTTTTTTATGGCGCGGAACCTCCTGACCCGCAAATATGTGCAGGAGTATTCCAGTTCCACGCTCATGTTCTGGCAGGTGCTGGTAACCGGCGTGGTGCTGCTGCCGGTGTTTCTCGTGGGAAGCGAAACGCCGGAGTACACTCCGCAGACCTTCGGGCTACTGGCGCTGCTCGGCGTGGTATTCACCGCCCTTCCTCACACGCTCTATTCCGCGAGCTTCAAGAACCTCAGCGCAAAGACCGTAGGCATACTGGCTACCCTGTTACCATTCTACGGGGCAGTTATGGGATATCTCATCTATGACGAGACGGTGACGCTGCGAACCGTGATCGGCGGATTGCTGATATTCGCCTGTATTATCTTTGAGACGGTAAGACACATGAATGTAGCCCCATCGCTCAGTCCAACTCGGTAATCGCGTCCCGCACGGCAGGGTTGACGATTTTCCCGTCTTTCATATTGATAGCCGCGGCATGTCCGTAGTCGATGGCGGCGAAGCCTTCGGCGCCCAGCCGTGCGAGCTGCCGCGCGTAAGGAAGCGTCGCGTTGCACAGCGCCTTGGTGCTGGTCCTGCTGACCGCGCCGGGTATATTCGCCACGCAGTAGTGCACCACGTCGTCCACGATGTAGGTCGGCTCGCGGTGCGTCGTGGGACGCGACGTCTCGAAGCATCCGCCCTGGTCGATGGCTACGTCCACGATAACCGAGCCTTTTTTCATGCGTCGGATATGCTCTTTCGTCAGCAGTTTCGGCGCGCGTCCGCCCGGTATGAGCACGGCCCCTATAACGAGGTCGGCCCAGTGGGAATACTCGTCTATCGCGTGCGGATCGCTGTAAAGCGTAATGACGTTAGCGGGCAGGACCTGGTCGAGATATCTCAGACGATCGAGATTGATGTCCATGAGAATGACCTGTGCTCCAAGACCAGCCGCCACGGTAGCCGCGCAGGTTCCCACCACGCCCCCGCCGAGTATCAGCACGCTTGCGGGTGCTACGCCCGGAACGCCGCCCAGAAGTATCCCGCGTCCCATCATCGGACGTTCGAGGTACTTCGCGCCTTCCTGGATCGACATCTTTCCCGCTACCTCGCTCATCGGCGTCAGTAACGGCAGCGTACCATTGCCATCTTCCAGCGTTTCGTACGCCACGGCAGTAATACCGGCCTCGAGGCAGCCTTCAGTCAATTCGCGCGAGGCTGCGAAGTGAAAGTATGTGAATACCGTCTGCCTCTCGTGGAACATGGCGATTTCGTCGGGCTGGGGTTCCTTGACCTTCACGATCATCTCCGAAAGCTCGAAGATTTCCCCTGCCGTCTCGACGATCTTCGCGCCGGCGGATACGTAGGCGTCGTCCTCGAACCCGCTGGCGGCGCCGGCGCCGCTTTGCACGAGCACGGAATGACCGTCACGCTTGAGAAGCTCGGCGCCTACCGGGAGAAGGCCCACACGATATTCGTCCGGCTTGATTTCCGCTGGAACGCCTACGATCATTTCACAATTCCTTCGATTGATTTACATTGCCGCGATGATTGCGTCGGCCATTTCGCTCGTTCCGACGGCGGATGGATCGTCGCGGTCGGGTTTCATATCATACGTTACGCTTTCACCGGCGGCGATCACACCGGCGACGGCTTTTTCCAGCGCCGCCGCCGCGGCCCGCTCGTGGAGGTAGTCCAGCATCAGCTTGCCCGATAGTATCAGCGCCGTCGGGTTGACCTTGTTTTGCCCCTTGTACTTCGGGGCGCTGCCGTGGGTCGCCTCGAAGATGGCGCCGTTATCGCCGATATTGGCGCCGGGCGCCACGCCGAGTCCGCCCACCAGCCCGGCGCAGAGGTCGCTCAGTATGTCCCCGTAGAGGTTCGGAAGCACGATCACGTCGTACAGTTCGGGCTTCTGGACGAGCTGCATGCACATATTGTCGACCAGCCGCTCCTCGCCTTCGATGTCCGGATAGTCCGCGGCTACCTTCTCGGCGACGGATTTGAAAAGACCGTCCGTGTACTTCATGATGTTCGCCTTGTGGACGTAGGTAACCTTCTTTCGCCCGTTCTCCCGTGCGTAATCGAAGGCAAACCGCACGATCCGCTCGGTGTTCTGAACGCTGATCGGCTTGATCGATATCCCCGTCGTCTCGGCAGGGGTATTGACCTTCTTGTCCGTCGAAAGGCGGTTGACCGTTTCGATCAGCTCGGACACCTGGTCCGTACCCTTCTCGAACTCGACGCCGGCGTAGAGGTCTTCGACGTTTTCGCGGACCACCACAAGGTCAACGTCCTCGTACCGGGTGCGAACGCCCTTGTAATGCTTGCACGGGCGAAGGCACGCATAGAGATCCAGCGTCTGGCGAAGCAGCACGTTCACGCTGCGAAAACCCTTGCCGATGGGAGTGGTGATCGGCGCCTTGAGCGTGGCGTCGGTTTCGCGGACGGACTTGATCGTCTCGTCGGGCATGGGGGTCCCGGCCGACTCCATCACGTCCACGCCCGCGTCGCATAGCTTCCATTCGATATCGCCCGCCCCTTCGGTCTTTTCCAAAGCTGCGTCAACGCATCGCCTGGCAGCGGCGGCCAGTTCCGGACCTACTCCGTCGCCCATAATCAACGTTACCGTGTGAGTCGCCATTTCCGCTTTTTTCCTTTCACGCGAACATTTGGAACAGACCTTGGGCCGGGAAGATTAGCGTGTCGGACCCGAACCGTCAAGACGTCAGGACAAATCCGTCCACCGGTGTGCGCATTTACTTCGCCACGGTCACGGTAACGGCGCCGTATCCGACGTTACCGTACAGGTCCACCGCGCGGAGAGCTATGCGATGATCGCCACTTTTGAGATCTTCCACGCGGAACGAAAACTTCTCGGCGTCGGAGTCGGCGATACCGTCACTCGGCAGTACGGCCCGCCAATCGGCCTGACTGTCGACGGTGTACTGAATGCTCACGATCCGGCTGCCGGCATCGACGACTTGACCGGAGACGATTGCAACTTTTTTTCCGGACTTCGCGCCCAGCGCCTTGAAGAGAGGCGACGTGTTATCAACGACGATCGGATCGGAAATGCGCATCGCCTGTCGCGCCGAAGCGCCGGGATTGGACGGAGAATCCGAAGCTCTCACGCGGAGTTCGTACTTCCCGTCGCCGACGGTCCGCGTGTTCCAGACGTACTTTGGAGCGGTGAGTTTGTCGGCTATTTCGATCCAGTTCGTAGCGCCGAGATCCCGAAACTCCAGCCGGAACAGCAGCTTGTCTCCGTTGGGATCCTTCGCGGCGATGGTGATCGCCCGATATGCTCTCGGGCCCTTTCCACCTTCGCTCCCGTCCGGTTTGGCGCTCGGCTTGAACAGAACTCCGGAAACCGTCGGAGAAAGGTTGCCGATCTGGTAGATCAACTGGACGCTTTCGACGGCAGAGGTCGCGACGCCGTCGCCGGTGATCTTCAGCCGGTACTGTATGAACCTCCCGGCGGGGCTTGCGATCGGCAGGAACCCGTCGGTAGCGGGCGAGAAGGCCGACCAGTCGCTCCATGTATCGTCGTCCGGATCGGCGAGGTTTCCGCTACGGGTCGAAACAAGCAGGCCCGCTCCTTTCCGGATCGACGCGCGAATCTTCAGTGTGCCCCACCGGGCAATCTGACCGGCGTCCAGCGCGGGCGAGGTGAACGTGCCGGCTTCGACGAAACCCTTATCCAGCACGGCGATGGAACCCTTGTTGGCGGTCGTAAAGTACACCTTCCCGTCGCGCGTCGCAGCGAGACTCGTCACCTGGGAGGCGTCCGTGTCGACGATGCGGGCGACTTCGTCACCGTCCAGCGTTACCGTATAGACGTCTCCGGTGCTGCCCGTGCCGAGGATCAGCAACTCGCCCTGGCGAATCATCGAGAGAATCGCCACCGGCCTGCGGAAGATCGTCTCGATAAGTCCGTCCGGACGAATGTAATACACGGCGTTGCCTTGCCCGCCCGGTGCGGCAGCGGGAGAAGGTCCAGGCAACGGAGAACGTCCGTTTTTCTGATCTTCGTGAACATCCGGCCCATCTTCTTCGTCAACCGGCACAGCGTCCCTGGCAGGATGGCTGGCGGGCGTTTTCGACAGCAGTTTGGGCTTGGCGGACTTTACGGATCTCGCCGCCTTACCCATCTTGGCGCCGTTGGGGGTGGCGGGTGCGGAAACCCTGGCGACATCGGCAGTCGAAACGTACACGCCGCCGGATTCGTCCACCAGAAGCGACGAAATCTCCTTCTCTACGGCGTCCAGAAGAACACGGCTGGTCTTTTTCGCCGGGTCTATCTCCACCACCAATCCGTTACGGTCGGTGCCGGCGAGCACTTTTCCATCGTCACCCATCGCAAGACACAAAATATTCCCCGATGTCTTATCCGTGCCGTAGATGACCTCCGCCTTTCCCTGCGGGGAAACGGCGTAGACCTTGCCCTTCGGCCCGGTGGCGGCGTACAGCACGCCCTTGACGCCGGGAAGGAGCGCCCAGACGTATGTTACCTTCGGATCGGTCCAGACGGCCGAGACCTTGCCCGCCGGAGAAATGCGATATATGCCCGCCCCCTTGCCGGCGGTTCCCGCAAGCAGGCCCCTGGGCGTATGGACCAGTGAAACCGTCATCGTAGCCGGTACGGTGGCGAATCGGGTCGCTTTCCCGCCGCGCACGCGGAAGATGCGGCCGTCGGCGCCGCTGGCGGCATAGATACCGTTAGGACCGGTCGAGATAACCGAGACGATCTGCGGTGCGTCCTTGGGGGCAAGGATAACCTTGATCGCACGGGCGAGTTTCACCTGGCCGAGTGAGTTGACCACCGTCGAGACAAACTCGCCTTTGGAGAAGTCGGCCTCGGACTTGTGAACCCATGTGCCGGGCGTAACGGCATGGGACAACCCCGCCGTCGCCAACACTACCAATAAAACGTATCGCTTCATCTGGCCGGACTCCTTCTACTTGCTACTTGCGGAGTAGAATCTCACGCGGTTTTTTGCGGACCTTGAAATTCGCCGTCGCACTGCCGAACAGGACATTTTTCATAGGCAGCGTTCGGACAATCGAACGCTGAAAAGTTTTCGTTCGCGGGAGTTTCGCCTCAGTGAGGATTTTCGACCTGCTGGGCGGCAGGTATGGAAGTTCCATCTCGCCGAGCGCCAGGTGCGGCTTGCGCAGTGGCATACGAAGGTACAACACGTCCTGGCGCGGCGCCACGACGCGCTTTACCGCGGCGAAAAGCTCCTCCTCGTTTCGCGGGTCGAACTTGTGCGGGTTTTCGCTCTGCTCGCGGGAAAGCGACCGATAGGCGTCGCACGCCTCCAGAGTGTAATCGCCTTCGGGCAGATCGTCCGGAAGGTCGAACGTCACGGGAATCGACCGGCGGGGCTTTCGTGTCGGGCGGATGACCAGCTTGCCCGTGACTCTTTCGCCCGGTCTCCAGATGGCTGCGTCCAGGCGAAGGGCCATGATGCTCGCGTTGATCTGCCCTTTCTCGATGGTGATATCCACGTCGATCCGCTCGGGGAAACGGGCCGGGGCGAAGATGTTCGACCCCATTGCCGCAAGCGGTCGGGAAACGTCGGATAAAACGTCGTAGACGTCGCCGCCGGTCGATACGTTCGCAGCCCGGTAGACGCCGAACTTGCCGTAGTCCACCTTCACGTCATATCGCACCGTGTGCCGCTCCGGAAGCTCCCGCATCGCCCAGACGGATTCCATGACAAGATACCGGGGAAATACCGCGCCATATACGCGGTGCCGGCAAACTTCATAGCGGAACTTCTGCTTCTGCCCGATCGACTTCCAGTTTACGCTGACATGCAGCGGGATCATGGTCGCTTTATTTCCGATAACGCCGCTGACGGCGGTGTACTCGTCGTGATCGGTAGCGCCGGTGATGCGAAGGGTAGCGCCGAGTTTGAAGCTTGTGTACTGGCTGGACATTATGGTGTGGATGCTCGCCGGTCCCATCGGAAGCGCCAACTCGCCGGTGGCCTCGAAGGAATGTCCGAACATGAGCACCTTCTTGCCGATCACGTCGGTGACGGTCCCTACCGCGTTCCAGTCCGCGTCGCCGCGCACGAGAACTATCGAGACGGCGGCGCCCGGTTCGAGCTTCGCCGCGGCGGCGTTTTTTCCAGCCGCCCCCACCCCGCCGGACCGCACGGGCTTCAGACCGGTGCCCTTGAGGCGCCTGCGAAGCTGCTCAAGCCCGCGGCCTGTTATTCCGGAGACCATCAGCGGCGTCTTCAGCGCTCGAAACTCGCCTGCCGTCGACCCGTCTCCGTTACGACGTGTGGGAATGAGAAGCTCCGTAAAATCCGCCTTGCGCGGGTCCAGGACGGCGGCAAGAAGCCTGCCGCCATCTCCTCCGGTAACGGCGTTTTTCGCCGGACGCGACGCGACGACTTTCTTCTTCGTCGATTTTTTACCAGGCTCGAAGGCGCGTCCCACCGCGAGCATCTGCGTTATCGGCTGGATGCCGCAAAGCGGAGGGGAGTTCTGGAACGACCAGCCGTACGCAACCGCGCCGATCATCTTGAACTTCCCGTCGCGGGGGTCCTTCATGTAGACGGGCGAACCGCTCATCCCGGAGACGATTCCGCTCTTGTCCAGGCCAAGACCCTTCAGACGGGCGAGTATCACGTCCTGCTTCGGGGACCAGTTCGTTGCGACCGAGACGATCTCGACGTCGAATCTTTCGAGCTTTGTCCCGGCCATCACGGTCAGCCCATACCCTTTATCACCTCGGCGAAGGCGGGAATGGTGCAGGTACTTATCGGATTTTTCGACGAATTTCCGGGCCTCGGCGAGTATGTCGTCCTGCGGCGCCGGTTTGGACGAGGGCTTCGCAAGGGCGGAACCGACGGCAGCGAGCAAGAGATACAATGCAGCGGAAAATACGCGACGCTTCATAGGGGCTTCTCCAATGCACTTCCGGCAAGGGGCGTATCGTAGCCCTCGCGCCAGGAGCGCACAAGCGAAAAGGCGGCGTGGTCGAGGCAATACCCGGCAGAATGGGTTGACAAGTGGCGTTGTCGGCTCTAAACATGTTTCCCCACAGACAGGCCTCACAGGGACAACGGCGAACCGGCTTTGCAATCCGGACGTACAAGCAATAAGCCGTCCGGGGCGCTACGGAAAACCCGGTTGCGGAAAACCCAGGCAGGAACATCCCATGATAGACGTGAAGAACCTCACGAAGTGGTACGGCAGCGTTCCGGCGGTGGACGATATATCTTTCCACGTCGAGAAGGGTCAGATCGTAGGCTTCCTCGGTCCCAACGGCGCGGGCAAGAGCACGACGCTGAAGGTCCTGACCTGCTTCCACCCCCCCACCAGCGGAACGGCGACGGTCGCGGGACACGACGTTCTCGACGAATCGCTCCAGGTTCGCCGAAAAATCGGATACATGCCCGAAGCGGTTCCGTTCTACCCCGAAATGCGCGTCGGGGAGTTCCTGAAGTTCCGCGCGTCCCTTAGGGATCTGCGAGGCAAGCAGCGTAAAATCGCCATCGAACACGTCGCAAAGCGATGCTGGCTGAGCGAGCCGGAAAACATGATGCGGCGTCCCATAGGCCAGCTCTCCCGCGGGTACAAGCAGCGCGTGGGACTGGCGGAAGTAATGCTGCACAATCCGGAAGTGCTCGTGCTGGACGAGCCGACGATCGGGCTTGATCCGGCGCAGATTCGCGCGATGCGCGACCTCATCCGCGGGCTTGGTGACGATCACACGGTGATCCTGTCCAGCCACATCCTCGCCGAGGTTGAGCAGACATGCAGCCGGCTGATCATAATCGCCGCCGGTAAGATCGCCGCGGAGGGCACCGCCGACGAATTGAGGCGGCGTGTGCTTGGCCCGTCTCGCCTTATCGTCGAGCTGAAGGGCGCCGACGACGGTGAGTTCATCTCGTCCATCAAGGCGATCAGCAACGTTCGCAGCGTCGAGGCAACGGCTGCGGGCAACTGGACCCGCCTGACGGTCCAGGCGGACACCAACGCCGACCCGCGCAGCGAGGTATTCGCCCTGGCGTCGCAGAAAGGCTGGCAGATGCGCGAGCTTCGACGCGAGATCGGATCGCTGGAAGACTTCTTCGTCCAGATTACCTACGAGCAGAACGTACTCGCCGGGGAACGCGCAGTCGCTTCCGCGTGAGAACACCGTCCGAAAGAATAATTGCGAACGTCCAGGAGAGCTTTGCGATGAGAAAAACACTTATCCTTGCCCGAAAGGAGCTGGCGGGGTACTTCATCTCGCCGGTGGCGTACGTCATCGGCGCCCTGTTCCTCCTGGTGAGCGGGGTGTGGTTCTTCCACAAAATCTTCATACCGGGCAACGAAGCGTCGCTTCGTCCACTGTTCGAGGCGATGGCGTACATGATGGTCTTCGCCGTTCCGCTGATAACGATGCGACTTCTCAGCGAAGAACTTCGCAGCGGAACGGTCGAGACGCTCATGACTGCTCCGATTACCGATACTGAAGTGATAATGGGCAAGTTCATCGGAGTGATGGGCTTCTACGCGGTCCTGCTTGCCGGGACGATCGTGTTCCTGGCGTTGATGTACGCATACGGCCAGCCCGATTCAGGTGTCGCCGTCATGGGGTACCTGGGCATGGTGCTGCTGGGTTCTTCGTTCGTCTCCGTAGGGCTGTTCACCTCGGCGCTCACGAAGCACCAGCTCGTTGCGGCGATGATCTCGGTAACCATTCTGGCGATTTTCGCGATTGGAATGCAGGAAATGGTCGCATACGCCCCATCGCCGTGGAACGAACTCGCCAGCCACGTCAACGCGATGACCTACTTCAAGGACTTCGCACGAGGAATGTTCGACACGCGAGGGCTTGTCTTCTTCCTCAGCACCACGGGGCTGTTCCTCTTTCTTAGTGTCAAAACGCTGGAATCCAGGAGATGGCGATGAAATCGGCAAGCGACAACCGGCAGCTTGACAGGAAGGCTGCGATAATCGCCGCGGCAGCATCGGTGCTGGGCGTGCTTATCATGGGCGCGGCGATGATCGTTCTCCGGCAGCACGTCCGGGACGAATCGCTCGTAACGCCGCTGTTGATTTCATGCGCCGCGGCGCTGGTCCTGGTGCTCGGCGCCGGTTTCCAACTCGTCACCGGACAAACCATCGGACAGCGGGCACTGCTTGCATTCTGGCTGTGCCTGGTGATCCCGGCAGTATCGCTTATACTCGTCGTGCTGCTCTGGGGGCTTCCGCAATGGCTGATGTTCGGCGAAACGGATATGCAGTACGCCGGAACATACAAAACCGTCACGCTCATCTCCGTCGCGATAGTGGCTGTGTTCGCGACCGGTTTGTCCGTCCTGTTGATCCGTGCGTCGAAGACGAAATCGCGATTGCGATATTCCTCGCTCGTGATCGCGTCGATCGCCGCAGTCGTCGCGCTGGTCATAGCGGTGAACGTCACCGCCCAGAAGGAACAGTACCGCGCGAGCGTTGAGACGCTGGGCAGGTATCGCGCGAGCGAACGGACGCGCAAGATCCTCAGCGGCGTGGACGTTCCGCTACGAATGACGTGCGTTTATACCGCCACGGCGGACAAGAAAACCGGGCGAAAAAGCGGCGCCCAGTATCGACAGCAGGTGCTGGAGCTGCTGCGGGACATGGCGTATCTCAACGATCGGATCGAGGTTGTGAACGTCACCAGCGACGAGGAAAAGGCGCGGATCACCGAGCGCCTCCGCGAAAAGCGGAATCGTCGCGCCTCAAAGCACATGAAACTGCTCGAAAACTTCCGCGATGGAAGCAAAACCATCATTACCGAGCTGCGGAATGAATCGAAGATATGGACGTCGCTGGCGGACGATTCCTACATCGCACAGTGGAACCTGCCCGCCACCGTCGTGCACATGCTTACGAACATGTCCAAGCGCATGGAGGAACTGCAGAAGAAGATCATCACGGAAACAAACAAGCCCATGATCGACTTCAAGTCGATCGTAAAGATCATCAAGGATCCGATCGAGAAACACAAACAGACGCTCGATGGGTTTTCCGGGACGCTCGCGGCGATGAGTGAGCTTCCGGCCGCCGTTACGAAGAACAAGTCCGCTGCGCTGGCGAGCCTGGATGACTGCCTTCGTGCCATCGAAGACATGGTCGGATCGGCCGGTAAAGAAAGCGACGGCGAGCCATCCGATCCAACAGTTGTTCTCAAGGCGTACGCCGCCGCCTCGGACAAGGCGGTCAAGGCTATTCGCCTCGCAAGGAAGGTCCTGGACGGCGTCGGAGGACCGAAGTTCACGCAGGTCCTCCAGAGCAGCAAATACTGGGTCGTGCATCGCAATTACCTGACCAAATGGTATCAGGCGATCGGAGGAGTTCTCGCGACACAGCGTTTGAATGTCCAGACAGTCATCGAGAGAATGACGGGAAAGACCCAGGCGGAGCTGGTGGCGAATCTCCGACGGAAGATGCCGAAACTGCTGCAGGCCTTCAAGGACGCCGACGCGGCTGCAAGAAAGGCGCTGGGCGCCCTTGCGACGGCGGATAAGGCTTCCGGCGACCTGATGGAGCAGGCCAAAAAGGGCGATCTGTTCGCCGGTCCGAAAAAAATACTCTCGAAACTGCTGGAGCAGATCGAAAAACTTCCAAAGCTCGGGACGGACGAGTTGCCCTCCGAGATCACCGGTGAAAACATCGTGATCATCGAGACACCCGACAGGGCCGAGGCGGTGAGCTTCGAGTCGGTCTGGCCGCTGAAGGTCAAACCGCGCGGGCCCGAGAACGTCGGAGGCGAGCAGAAACGCGAGTTCAACGGAGACTCGGCTATCGCTTCGGCGATTCTCCACATGACGCAGAAGAGCTTCGGAACGGTGTACCTGACGTACTTCCGGCCCAGGGTTCCACCCCAGATGGCGCGAACCCTTCCGCGAGCGGACATAGAACCGGGCAACCTGAGCGTGCTGCGCCGTCGTCTGGAAGCAGCCAATTTCAACGTAGAGGACTGGAACCTCGCCGTAGAGGATTCGCCGGGCGCTTCCAATGAGGACAAGAACGGAGACAAGGACGACTCGCCCAAGGTGCTGCTGATCCTTCCCCCACCACCGCCGCAGATGCCCAACCCCTACGCACGGCAGACACCGACGCCGTCCTTCGGACCCGAACACATCGACAAAATACGCAGGGAGATCGACTCGGGAACGCCGGCGATTTTTCCGGCCTATTTCGTCTGGCCGAGGCAGATGAGTTTCTTCGGCCCGCTAACCCAGCCACCATACGCGATGAACGGGTACCTGCGATCCGACTGGGGTATCGAAGTCAAGAGCGACTTTCGCGCGATCCAGGCGGTCCCGGACAAGACCTCGCCGGGGCTTTTTCGCATAGATATCCAGGCGTTTCGTTACCTGCCGCTCAGCACGTTTTCCGATCATCCGATCACCCTTGAGCTTCAGGGTCAGCGCGTGCTCTGGACGGACCTGTGCCCCGTTGGCACGACAAAAAAACTCCCGGCGGGCGTCACGGTCAGCCCACTGCTGAGCGTTCCTTCGGGCAGGCGGAACCTGTGGGCGACCAGACGGATCGCCGAACTGATCCGGCAGGTCCAGTCCGGGGAGGGAAGCTACGTGTCGCCGGATTTCAATGCGGGAGATATTGCCCCACCGTTCGACCTTGCCGTAGCTGCGGTCAGCACCGCTACCCGGCGAAAAGTCATGAACGAAAAGGGAAAGACCGAAACGCGCCGGATCAAGCCGTCACGGATCGTGGTGCTCGGTGTTGGCATGTCCCTGGTCGACGGATACCTGAACAGCGGCGTCTCGGTGATAGGCCCGGACGGGTCCATAACCATGACGGACAAACCAGCCGCCAACGCGGACCTCGTCATCAACAGCGCCTACTGGCTGATCGGACGTGAAAAGTACATCGCCGCAGGACCCGCTTCCGGAAAGCCGATTGCGATGATCCCGCCCACAACGGCGATCGTACTGAAAATCGCATACTGGATTGTCCTTCCGGGATTGATCGTGGGCCTGGGTGTGCTGGTGGCGCTGTTCCGCAGACGACAATAATCGAAAAAAACAAGTTGGCAAAAAACACCGGAAAACACAAAAAAAACGTCGAGAGAGAAAATGAAACCGACCACCGTCATATTCCTGGGTGTCCTGCTGCTCGCGTGCATCGCGCTGGTCGTGGTGCGCAACGTGGACTGGAACAAATCCGAGGATACGAAAATCGTCGTGGGCAGGAAGCTCGTGTTCTCCGCCGCTCCCGCCAATCCGGTTAGCCTGGACGTTATCGCTGTCGACGGCGATACGCTGTCATTCGTGAAGGAAGGCGATTCGTGGCGGATCATCGAACCGATCCGCGCCAAGGCGGTCGGATACAAGGTCGAGGAGGTAACCGGGGCACTGAAAGACCTGAAGTACGAGCGGGTATTCAGCCGGGACGAGGAGGACGCCCCCGCCGCCGGGCAGACCGGGCTGGATAAACCGCTTTGGACGCTGGTGCTGATCGACGGGGAAAACAAACGCTTCACGCTGCTGGTGGGCAAGTCCGTGCCGCTGAGCGGGGGCGAAAAAACTTACGTCAGGCCGGCCGGCAGCCCCCTGACCTATGTCGTCGCGAAGGATTTCGCCGCACACCTGTCCAGGCCGATGCGGGAATACCGCGAGAAGAAACTGCTGGATATCGACGCGAACAAAGTCATCCGCGTAAAGATCGATGGATACGAAAAAATCGAGCTGCTCAAGGGCATGAACGACAAGTGGGGCCTGATCTCTCCGAACGCCCGCGCCGACGGGAAGAAAGTCGACAAGCTGCTGCGAAGTGTTCTCGACCTGAAGGCTGAGGAGTTCATAACGGACAAGCCAGGAAAACTCAGCCTGTACGGTTTGGACAAGCCGCTGCTTACGATTGACCTCTGGCTGCAACCTGCGCCCGCGCCCTCGGCCGCGGCGTCCATGCCGATAAAAGAGGAGCGCACGAACTTTTCGCTGCTGCTCGGCGGACGTGCGAGCGGGACAGACAGTGTTTTCGCGAAGATTGCCCACCAGCCAACCGTTTTCACGGTCAAGCGGTCCGTCATGGACAGGTTGCAGCCAAGGACTATCGACCTTCGCGACAGGCACGTCGTGAGGTTCGAACAGAGCAACGTTAACCGGATCGAAATCGAGATCGGAGATCGACGGGCAAACCTCGTGAAGAAAGACGGCCGGTGGCGCATGCTCTCGCCACAAAAAGGTGCGGCTAACGAACCTGCCGTCCTGTCCCTGCTGCGGAAGATCTCGAACCTCAAGGCTGCCAACTTCCGCGACGATGCGCTTGCGGCGAAGGTCTACCGGCTGGATGAGCCGCGGGGAAAGATCACGCTGCATGAACTCGGAAGGAACAGACCTCTCACGCTGCTGATAGGTGCGTCGAGTCTCAAGGGCGAGATGGTCGGCCTGCGGACCACGACGGATAAAGCGGTCGCCGTCGCGGCGGTATCGGATGTCAAGGACCTGCTGGCCGATCCGGTCACCTATTGGGACGCGACGATCCTCAAGCTCGACGCGGACGCGAAGATCGCCGCCATGACGCTCAGTCGCCCGGACAACACGTTCTCGCTGGCAAGGAAGGACGATAAGTGGACGCTGAGTTCGCCGCTGGTTGCAGCGGCGGATTCCGAAGCGGCCGACAGAATCGCCGATATGCTTCGCGGTCTTCTGGCGAATAAAATCGTCTACCTCGGTCCGAAGGTTCCGGACAAGTACGCCAGGTCGCCCGCCCTGATCGAGATAGCGATGACGGTACAGACCCCCCGGCAGAGGCCGCAGACGACTCCGGCGACCACATCCGCACCAAGGGCGAAGATCGACACCTATAAAATCCTGATCGCGAAATTCGGCGATAAGTCGTATTGTTGGATTCCCGGCGGCAGGACCGTCGCCGTCGGCGAGTTTTCATCGGACCTCTACCAGACGCTGATCGCGGAACTGCGGAACCGGAAAGTGCTGTCGTTCGACCCGGAAAATATCGAGAGTTTCCGCATCGTCTCAGGCAAAGATACGTTCGAAATTCGCCGCCGGGAGCAGGGCGAGTGGCGATGCGCTGGTGAGCCTGACGTAGCCATCGATCCGGAGAAGGTCGCCGATTATCTGAAAGGCCTGACCAGGACGACCGCCCGCAGGTTCGTCAGCCACGACGACGACGACGCGAAAGCGAAAAAGTACGCCTTCGACAAGCCGATGTTCCTGATCGAGCTGACGTCGAAATCCGGCGAGACGCTTCGCCTTGTCGTTTCGCACGAGCCTGCGAAGGAGATGGAAAACCGCTACGCCGTCTCCAGCGGCGCAGCCGGGGTGTTCATGCTTCCCGCCTCGGCGATTCCGGAGCTTTCCCGCACGTTGGGCGACTTCAAGGTCCGCTGACGAAATATCGCGTTGCTGCTCGAACGCGACGAAAAAGCTTTCCTGCGCGATCGCCTGTGGTATCATGAGTACGTGGGCGGTTTTTCCGCCTGGGCATGAAATTCGCAGGAGAAATCACATGAACAAACGTGCCTCGACTGCAGTAATAATCCTGGGGGTCGCCTTGGCGATCCTGCCGAAGAGCGTCCCAGCGGCACCGCTGACGGAGGAAAAGGTCGCCACCCTCGCCAGGCAGATGGAAACGGACGCGAAGGCATGGTTTCGCGAAAAGAAGGTGGAAAGCTCCGTCCATGCCGAGCTGAAATCCGCCAGGTACGACGACGCCACGGTCCAGGCCATCGAGAAAGAGTTGGCAAAACCGCGAAAGTCGGATATTTCGCTCTACATAGCGGTGCAATTTTTTCGCCCGTTCCTGATGGCGAAAACCGAGATAATTCGCAAGGCCCTTCCGCTCGTCAAGAATACTCATTCAAAATACAATCGCTACCGCACGCTCAGGCGGCTATCAAAATCCGCAGGAGCGAGATTAAAAATTCCTCCGCTGCGACCGGGGCTTTCCGCCGAGGCGCGTCTGAGACAGGTTGCCACTATCCAGTCGCTGCGCGAGAAGAAACGGGCGAGGGAGTTCCCCGTCAAGCAGTACAACGCGCTGGTCTACCACATCGAGAAAATCTATCGTCAACTCCAGGTGCTTGCGGATACACCCGAGCAGGACGAAGAAATCGTAGCCGCACTCTCCAAGGCGTTATCGGCCCGTAGATTAATCTTCAAGGACATCCTCGCGTCGCTGCGTGCGGCGTCACCGAAAATGAATGTGAAACGCGCGTCGAAACTCTATGAACAAATCCTCCCGGCCGCCAACAAGCTTCGCTACGAGAGACTGCTGCTCGAAAATCGAGGGGACGTGCGGATCACTCCAACTGGAACCAGCCGGCACAAAAGTGCAACAACCTACGTCGGTATCGAACTGCTCGAGTTGGTGAACCTTCTCGCGCCGCCCGCGCGACAGCCGGCGATGAAAGTTCCAAGCTTTTCGGAAGTCTGGGGGTGGGGTACTCTGCAAAGCGCCAAAAAACATCTTCGTGCCGGAAGGAAAAGTGCTGCGGCCAGGCTGATCAACGACGTTCTAAGGAGGGGAAGTTCGCAAATACCTTCCGGTTCTCCCGTTCGCGCGGAGGCCCGGAAACTGCTGAAGATGGCCCAGTGACGCCCAAACCGGCGTGCCCTTCGTTCATTACGTTACCTGCAAGGGGCTTATTATCTAAATGGGTCCACGACGTCACGCAACAAAACTGATATGCCCGTTGACCTCGGCGAGCCCCTCGGAGATGCTCGCCGAGATGCGCCGCGCCAACGACGCCGGGTCCGATACCGTCGAGTGCCGCCTGGACTTTCTGCGCGACCTCCCAAGCGAAAAGGACCTGCAAACCATCTTCGGCGGCTCGCAGGGGGAACTCATCGCCACGCTTCGCCCCGTTCGCCAAGGAGGGCGCTACGACGGCGACGAAGGGCAACGACTCGACATCCTCCGCAAGTGCGCACAGATGGGCGCGCGGTACGTTGACATCGAGATCGACGTCCCCCGCCAAGACTGGCCGGACGCTGAGATCATTCTTTCGCACCATGATTTCGAGCGTTGCCCGGTTGACCTGGATGATATCCTGCAACGGATGGAGGCTTCGGACGCCGCGGTCAACAAGGTGGCATTCGCCGCCAACGGACCGGAAGACGCCTTTCGCGCCCTGGATTTCATTCGCGCTTCGCAAAAACCGGCGATGGCGATGGCGATGGGCGAAGCGGGCGTCCCCAGCCGGATTCTCGCCGGAAAGTTCGGCGCGTTCGGAACGTTCGCGTCGCTGGACGAGAAATCCTCTTCCGCACCGGGGCAATTGACGATCGACGAAATGAAGAATCTTTATCGCTGGGACGAAATCGGCCCGGAAACGTTTGTCTGCGGCGTTGTGGGCTGCCCCGTCGCACACTCGATGAGCCCGGCGATTCACAACGCAGCCTTCGCTACGACGAATATCGACGGCGTTTACGTGCCTCTTCTCGCCCACGGCGGCGAGGACGGCGAGAAAAACTTCCGCCGATTCATGGACGCCCTTCTCGCCCGGAAGTGGATGAACTGGCGAGGTCTGAGCGTTACGCTGCCGCACAAGGAACACGCCCTGGCATACCTCGATAAACGCAATTGCGACGCGCTGGCGATAAAGATCGGCGCTATCAACACGATTACATTCGAGACGGACGCCGCACCGCGCGGAGACAATACGGATTACGCCGCGGCGATAGAGTGCCTCTGCCGGTCCATGTCGATTGATCGAGCCAACCTCGCCGGCAGTCGCGTTGCCGTTCTCGGCGCCGGAGGGGTCGCACGCTCCATCGTCGCTGGGCTGGCGCACTGCGGCGCGGAAGTTACGATCTACAATCGCACCGTTTCCCGCTCCGAAACGCTCGCGACGGAATTCGCCTGCGGCTGGGGACCGCTCGACGAGGCGGTGCGCTTCGACGGCGAAATTATCGTCAACTGCACCTCCGTCGGGATGTCGCCAAACGTGGACGCCTCGCCGCTGGAGAGCATACCCCACTCGGTGAAGGTGGTGTTCGATACGATCTACAACCCCCTCGATACCCGTTTACTGCAGGCAGCGCGCGACGCGGGATGCGCTATCGTCACGGGCCTGGATATGTTCGTCAACCAGGCGGCGGCGCAATTTGAGTTATGGACCGGAATCGACGCGCCCATCGACGTCATGCGAAATGTCGTCATGGAGAAACTCTCCGAAAAGGACGAATGTTAAGTGCCCAAACACAGTTTGCGAATTGCGACATGCCAGTTTTCCGAGAGCTTCCAACCCAGGCGCAACGCCGCGATAATCCGGAGGTACATCGCCGAGGCGAAACGACGGCGCGCCGAGGTCGTGCATTTCCACGAATGCTCCCTGAGCGGATACGGCGGGAAGGTCGGTGAGAACGATTACGATTGGCCTGCGCTGCGCGAGGCGACCGAGAGCGTCCTCGACGAGGCGGGGCGCAGGCGGATATGGGTGATTCTCGGAAGTTCGCATCCGTTGAGGAAACCCCACAAGCCACACAACAGCCTGTACCTGATCAATCCGCAGGGTAAAATCGTCGACCGTTACGACAAGAGGTTCTGCACCGACGGCGACCTGCAAATTTACACGCCGGGCGACCACTTCGTAACGTTCCGGATCAACGGGATAAAGTGCGGCCTGCTGATCTGCTTCGACGTGCGATTCCCGGAACTCTACCGAGAGCTGTACAAGCTGGGCGTGAAGGTGATCTTCCAGAGCTTCCACAACGGCCGCATGGACGGACCGGGCATCCACGAGCACATCATGCGCCAGACCATCCAGGCGCACGCCGGCATTAACGCGATGTGGATCTCGGCGAACAACAGTTCGGCGTACTACTCCCGCTGGCCTAGCGTGTTCGTTACGCCCGATGGCAAAATCGTCGGCCAATTGTCCCGCAACCGTGCCGGGCTCATGGTGAACACCGTCGATCCACAAAAACCCTACTACGATGCCGGCGCGAAGTATCGCGATCTGGCCATCCGCGGAAAACTGCACAACGGAACGCTCGTAAGCGACCGGCGCAGTAAAGACCGCAAAAAACTGTAATCGGTCCCCCGCCTGCTTCACCGCCCGTCTTGCTCCTTGCTCCAAGCGTGTAAAGTCTTACAATGTCTTTTTCGCGGGGTATCAGGAGCGATTCATGGCGAAGAAGATGAAAAAGATCGTGCTGGCGTATTCTGGCGGGCTTGACACATCGGTGATCCTTCCATGGCTGAAGGAAAAGTATAATTGCGAGGTGATCGCCTACGCCGCGGACGTCGGGCAGGGCGCCGGCGAGCTGGACGGTATCAAGGAAAAGGCTATCGCCAGCGGCGCGTCACGTTGTGTCGTCGACGATCTGCGCAAGGAGTTCGCCGAGCAGTATTGTTTCCGGATGCTCAAGGCGTCGGCCATCTACGAACAACTCTACCTGCTGGGCACATCTATCGCCCGCCCTCTCATCGCCAGGGGACAGGTAGACTGCGCCCGGAAATATAAAGCCGACGCCGTGGCACACGGCGCGACGGGAAAGGGCAACGACCAGGTCCGTTTCGAGCTTACGTTCATGGCCCTTGCGCCGAAACTCAAGATCATCGCGCCGTGGAAAGACGCTTCCTTTGAGCTGAGAAGCCGAGAGGCTGCTATCGAATACGCCAAGGCGCGAAAAATTCCGATCCCCGTCAGCAGGAAGAAGATATATTCGCGTGATCGCAACCTGTGGCACATTTCCCACGAGGGCGCGGACCTCGAGGACCCCTCCAACGAGCCGCGGGACGAGTTGTGGGTGATGAGCCGGCCTGTCTCGAAGGCGCCGGACAAGCCCGCATACGTTCAAATCGACTTCAAAAAAGGCGTTCCGGTAGCGATGGACGGCGTGAGGCTCGCAGGGCACGAGCTGATCGCCCGCCTGAACGCCGTAGGAGGAAAGCACGCCGTCGGGCAGGTGGACCTGGTCGAGAATCGCCTGGTTGGTATCAAGTCGCGCGGCGCGTACGAAACACCCGGCGGGACGATACTTTTCGAGGCGCACCGCGCGTTGGAGAGCATCACACTCGACCGCGACACGATGCACTACAAGCAACAGATCGCGCTGAAGTACGCGGAAATGGTCTACAACGGCCTGTGGTTCTGCCCGCTGCGGAAAGCGCTGGACGCCTTCGTCGACGAAACGCAGAAGAATGTTACCGGATCGGTCCGAGTCAAATGTTTCAAGGGCCGGGCGACGACTGCATCCGTAACGAGCCCCAAGAGCCTGTACTCGGACGCCCTGGCGAGTTTCACCATGGGCGAAGAATACACTCCCTCCGACGCGACGGGCTTCATCAAGCTGTTCGGGCTTCAGATGAAAGGCCGGGGCAAGGAATAGGCCGCCGGAAAGGAAGACGACATGAAACACGTTTCGATTTCCCTCACAGCAATTCTCATCCTCTCCGCGGTGGCTTTCGGCGGGAAGGGCTACCTCCTGTCGAAGAGGCCCGTGTTCCATGCGGGCGACGTTGCCGTCGTCGAATCGTTCGACAGGAGCGTTATGGAAGGCGTGACGCCGGACAGTAAGACGGTCCAGTCCAAAACGGACGTCAAGAAACTCCGCGCCGTCTGCGAGGTGCTCAAGACCGACGCCGACGGAACAATCCTGGAGTTTCGCACGAAGATAACGTCTCTCTTGCGAAAGATCACCGCCGCCTCAAGCGGACGCAAGCCCATCATCAGGAAGATGGAACTTGCTGACATTTACGTGACTTTCCGCAGGAAAGAGGGCAAATACCGCGCCGATACGACGAGTGTTCGCGCCGCCGGAGGGCTTACGGCGTCACAGGTCTACACACTCAAGGATTTCCTCGATAATTACGAGTCGTTCCCGACGTATCCCGAGAAAGACGCCCCGCTTCTGCCGACAGGCCCCATCGCCGTCGGGCAGACATGGAAACCCACGCAGGCGAAGATGGACGCGTGGGGTAAATTGAACCCCAGCGTCAAGGAGATGAACGGACAAGCCGCCGCTGCCGAGTTCCGCCTGGAATCCGTAGAGAACGACCTGGCGACGATCGCCGGAAAGCTCGAGCTGACGGCAACACTGGGCGATCAGAACGTAAAAATGACGCCCGATCTCAGCGCAAAAATCGACCTCGGGTCAGGCCATTGGAAGCGGCGCGCCATGAAACTGCGATTCTCGGTCAAGACGCCGGAAATAACCATGACGTTCGATTTTCAGAAGAAACTGGAAGCCGTTTTTCGAAAAGGCAAGGGCAAGGTATCCGTATTACCGGAAAAACTCCACGATATCGGATGGAAGTCGCCCGGCGAGGATCGCAACAGCTACAAGGATCCCGCCAACGGTTTCAGCCTCGACATACCCAAAGGCTCCCAGGCCGGGCCGGTCCAGCCCAACAACCCGACGGTTGCAAAATTCCGCACACCCGACGGTGTGAGCGTCGCCGTTACACGGGTCAAGCTTCCGGTCCCGATGGACGTTGAAGATTTTATTCCAAGCATTCTCAAGGGTATGAAAAAGAACATGCCCACCTATGCGCTCTCAAAGCGGACTTCCCTGTCGCTTTCGGGCAACGTCCCGGCGATGCTGCTGGACGCCCTGAGCAAGAAAGCCGCCGTAAGGATGTTCACGGTCTTAGCGGTTGCCGGGGAGAACCTGCTGAGTGTCACGTCCGGAAGCCCGGCGGGCAATGATAAGCTCGTGGAGCAGGCTCGCAAAATCGCCCTGACACTCCGCGTGTTCAAGCCCGTTCGCAAGGCTCTCCCGGCAGGCGAAAAGTGACCGTTTCAGCGTGCCTTGCATTTATTCCGGGCCCGTGATAGGGTCCGCCGCATAGCCACTTTACGAAAGCAAGGGCACTAATGCAGATGGACGTGATGTGGGTAATTTTCCTGTTCGCGCTCGGCGCGTGCATCGGCAGCTTCCTGAATGTCGTAATCTACCGCATGCCGCGTGGTCAGAGCATCGTCTTCCCAGCCAGCCATTGCCCGACCTGCGGGCGGGCGATTCAATGGTACGATAACATCCCCCTGCTGAGTTGGATGCGTCTGAAAGGCAAGTGCCGCTTCTGCAAGGCGTCGATCAGCCCGCGATATCTGCTCGTCGAGGCGACGACGGCGATCCTCGTAGGCGGCCTGTTCGTGTGCTACTACCTGCTCGACATCCGCGACGGCGCAGGAACGTTAAGCCAATCCTGGCCGATGTTCGCCGCGCACGCCGTACTCCTCTGCGCGTTGTTTGCGTGCGCCATCATCGACATCGAACACTGGATCGTCCCGCTGGAAGTCTGCTGGTTCGCCTCCCTGGTCGGTATCGCCTCGGCCACGGCGGCGCCGCATGGGTGGATGCCACCGGTTTCACCATCTATCGGCGCTATGAGCCTGGGCGCCGTCGCCGGGCTTGGCATCTCGCTGCTGCTTATGCGATATGGGCTGATCCAGCAGAGTTTCCTCGATGCCGATGAGACGGCTGTGAACGCCGACAATGAGAAACACGGCAAAAAAAGCAAAAAAGGTAAAAACAGAAAATCCGTCGCCATAACGAAAGACCACGGCGTGAACCCGCGCACCGAGGTGCTGCGCGAGCTGATCTTCCTTGCGCCGCCGATCGCGGGGGCGCTGACGGCGTATCTGCTCGTGACCCGCGTCGAGGCCATCGAGAAGGCGTGGTCTTTTCTGACGGCTTCCGCCATGCACGAAAAATGGTCTTACGCCTCTTACCTCAACGGGTTGCTGTCAGGACTGTTCGGATACCTCCTCGGAGGGGCGCTGGTCTGGGGCATGCGAATACTCGGCACGCTGGGCTTCGGAAAAGAAGCTATGGGCATGGGCGACGTGCACATCCTTGCCGCCGTCGGGGCGGTGTGCGGGTGGATCGTACCATCCATCGCCTTCTTCGTAGCGCCTTTTTTCGGCCTGATCTGGGCGATATACCTGCTGCTGGGACGCAACCAGCGGGAGCTGCCTTACGGTCCCTGGCTGGCGGCTGCTTCGCTGGCGGTTATGCTGTTTTACGATGGTTTCCGCGAACTGCTCCGACCCTACGGCGTAGCGTTGGGTCTGTTCGCCAGATAGAAAGGTGGAAACATGAGATTCAAGGGATACCTCTATACGGTCTTCAGCGGACTTGTGCTGTTGGCGGCGGGATTGCTGATCGTCCTGCAATGGGCGCGGATCGCCCAGTTTTCACTGTTCGGATATCCTTACGATATCGTGAGCGTGGGCGATCAAGGCGTGAAGGGCGGCGTCAACACGGCGGTGCTTATTCTGGCGTCAATTGCGTTCGGAATAGTGTCGCCCTGGCTGGTGAAGCTGCTGTTCCGCGGGATCGGGCTCCTTCGCAAAGCAGGCAAGGCGGAGAAACTCGCCGTCAAGGCAGCCCAAAAGATAACCCCTCGCCAAGAACAGGCCTGAGAGTAAATTGTAAATTGTTCGCAGGTAACGGAAAAATTCGGTAACAGGCGCTGTCATGCCTGCCCCGATGAATCTATAATCCAGTGATCTTGGGAGTGTGGGGCAACATATGAAGGGAGTTTCGAAAATGACACAATGCAGGCTGATGGGCTTGGTCGTGCTGGTGATCGTCAGTCTCTCCGCGATCGGATGCGGCGACAAGGAAAAGCAGATGATCCTCCAACTGGAGGGGCAGAACAACCAACTGACCAAGAAGAACCAGGACCTGGAGAGCCAGTTATCTCTCTCCAAGGGGAACGAAGCGCTTCTGATGGCGCAGATAGATCGTCAGAAGATGGACCTGACAAGCAAGGACAGCGAGATCACCCAGCTTAAGATGAAGCTCGCCTCCCCGCCGAAGGGCACAGGCACGTCCACCGCCGCCGGCTGGAAGACAACGACGTTCGGCGACCAGGTCACCGTCGGAAGCGACGTGCTGTTCAGCTCCGGACGGGCAACGCTGACGAGGGCAGGAAAACGGGCCCTGGACGCAATCGCAGCGACCATCACGGGCAGGTACGCCGGGCTGCCCGTGCGAGTCTACGGATATACCGACAGCGACCCGATCAAACGCACGAGAAAACTCTGGAAAGATAACCTGGATCTCTCGGCCAACCGCGCGATGGCGGTCACACGCTATCTCATCAGCAAGGGCGTGGACTCCGGACGGATCGAAACCATCGGGATGGGCGCAACGCATTTCGTCACAGACAACAGGGCGAAGGCGAGCAAGGCGAAGAACCGGCGCGTGGAGATCTTCGTCGTCAGGAAGCAGTGATTTTCCGTCGCGACTATATTTCCCGCGTTTTCACGGAATCGATCACAGCCTGCAGAGGGATCTCTGTGGGCTGTCACTCCGTGGATGATGCTGAGAAATATTCTCCCAACGTTTTACGATCTTTGTGATTATCGTAGTTATGAAATATCCGCGACGCCCTCTCGGCAGACAGGCTTTCTCATGATCGCCATCGTTGATTACGGCATGGGTAACCTTCGTAGCGTGCAGAAAGCGCTGCAACTGGTTGGCGGTGATGCGCGCATCGTCAACGCGCCCGGCCAACTCGAAGGCGCGTCCAAGATCGTGCTTCCCGGAGTCGGAGCGTTCAGGGACGCGATCACCCGCCTTCGTGATCAAGGACTCGACGAGCCAATTGTCCAGGCGGTCGAAGACGGCGTCACGCTGCTCGGAATATGCCTGGGATTGCAGCTGCTCTTCGACGTTTCGTACGAAGACGGCGAGCACACAGGCCTGGGCGTGCTTCCGGGCAAGGTCGTCCGTTTCACCGTAGACAGGGACGCTTCCCCGCGAAAACTTTGCGTGCCGCACATAGGATGGAACCAGATCAATTGGTCACGTCCATGCCCGTTGTTGAACGGCATCGACCAGGGCGATTATGTGTACTTCGTCCACAGCTACTACGTCGCACCGTTGGATGACGAGGCGGTTCTCACCACAACGGAGTACGGCTGCGCGTTCACTTCGTCGGTCTGGCGGGATAACGTGTACGCCACGCAGTTCCACCCGGAAAAGAGCCAGTCCGTCGGACTGCGAATGCTGGAGAACTTTGTGAGGCTCTAAGAGTCCCTAACAGAATACCCCGTGGCCGCGACGCGAGGAATTTTGTTCGCAG
>JAJRYB010000023.1 GCA_024275995.1 Planctomycetota bacterium
CACGCGCTGGACCTTCTTTAACTCACTGGCCTCCTGCAACGCACGCAGAGAACTGCAGAGGGGATTGAACATGTACATGAGCAGAAGGGACATGTACTGATCCATGTGGAGCGTGCGGTTGTGGGCGCGGTCGCGTGCACAAGGGCAGTTACCGCCTGCTGATCGACCGCAAGCTTTTCGACGCCTGCCAGGACATCCTCAACGGCCGCAATCGTCGAACGGGCAATCCGGACATCACCTTCTCCGGCGGCATCCTCCGCTGCGCCTGCTGCGACTTAGCCATGACCGGCGAACTTATCCGCCGCAAGCTCAACGACGGCGGCGGCAACGAGCATGTTTACTACCGATGCGGCAACAACCACCCCGACGATGGCCACCCGAAGATTCGCTGGCGAGAGGCCGACATCGAGCAGGCCATCATCCGGGAGTGGGAGAGGTTTCGGTTCCCCGACCCGGTCACAGCCAACTGGTATCGCGAGGCGATCCTGGCGGCATTCGACGACGTGGGCACGGCCAAGGCGTCCCGTAAGAGGATGCTGACCAAGCGTCGCACGGAATTGATCAACATGCAGGATCGCCTGCTTAACGGCTACCTTGCGGGAACCATCGACGAGGCGACGTTCCAGTTGAAGTCGGCCGACCTGAAATCGCAGCTCGATGAGGTCGAACGCCAACTTGACGAGGCCGACGGGTTCGATCCCGCCTTCGGCCAGGCGGCGTTGGCGGTGTTCGATTTCAGCCAGAATCTGGTGGATATCTGGCGCGGTTCAAACTCGGCACAGAAACGCCAGTTGCTTGAGGTGGTCAGTTTGAACCGTACTGTCAGCGACGTAAGTCTAGTGTTGACAAAAAGAAAGCCGTTCGATTTTCTCGTCGAACGGCCCTTTTTGAAGAAAAGTCGGGGCGACTGGATTCGAACCAGCGACTTCCTGCTCCCAAAGCAGGCACTCTGCCAAGCTGAGCTACGCCCCGATGGAAAAATAAAATCTCAAATCATTCCAAATCTCAAATTTCAAATACAAAAACAAAACGCAACAAAACGCAAAATCTCAAAGCCTGTCCGGCGACAAGAATTGTCACACACGCGCCGCGCGGCGTCAAGTGGCGTCAGGCTACGGGCCCCGATGGGTTTCCTGAAATCCTGAGCCTGCGGCCTAAGGCACTCTAACAAAATCTCGCTTGAGCTGCGTTGCGGCGAGAATCGGATGGCTGCGAGGAAGAACGACGATGCCATACCTCGTTACGGTATTGCGAGGAGTTCTGACGACGCAGACGCCGATTCTCGCCGCAACCCGAAGGGACGCGGGTCTTTTGCCCGCATCCTGCGTCACTCGAAAGTCAATGATGCAAACGGCATCGTATCCTTCTCGTTCCTTGGCTGCGAACAAAATTCCTCACGTCGCGGCCACGGGAGGTTTTGTTAGGGTGCCTAAAGTCTGTTTCTAAAAAAGCAGGCCGCTGCGACGGCCGTGATGGAGGCGCGCCGGAATCGCTTCCGACACCTCCGCTCACGACCGACGCGCGGCCTTACCCTCATCTCCAGTTCAATCTCCTCCGCGTTTTGGCCCGCTACCCTCAGCAGGCCGCCAACACGTACAGCGAAGAGCTAACTACGTACAACTTCGGAACCGCTCCGCCTGAGCTTTGCAGAACGTTTCCGTTACTGGAGTTATGATACATGAATTCCTGCAACCTGTCAAGCGCCGATCTCGGTATTTTTTCATCTTCGACGGGGGAAATACGGCTACGAACTCAATCTCAGCAGATATTCGCCGCCGATCGTCAACCGGTGCAGCCAGCTTTCCGGGAAAGCGTGGTAGAGCAGGATCGCCATCGCCGCGTGCGCCAGCCCAAGCGTTATAAGGTTCGCATGGCGAAGGAACAGGACACACCAGACGACGCCCCCTCCCGCAGCCAGGGCAACCAGGGGCCAGTTCGGCGCGTGGACCAATGCGAACAGGCCGGCGGCCGCCACAACCGCCAGCGGTGCGGGCAGGGAGGCCTGTCTCAGGCGGCGCAGGGCGAACGCCTGGAGCAGATACTGCTGCAACGGTCCCCAGAGGAGGTATACCACGGCCCGGCTGCGGAAATGCTTCCAGTTGGTCCAGTGGAACCCATCCGTAAGCAGGCCGACGAGAACGATCCCCGCCGCCATCGCTGCCGTCGCCAATGCGACCTCGCGGGCGGAGACGCCGAGGTTGTCCAGGCGCAGGCCGCTGTCGGCGGGCCTGTCGCCGTGGAGCAGGTTCATCGCTATCGGAAACGCAGCCGCGAAAATGAAGAACGCCACGTCGTACCAGGCGACGGTTTTCGTCGGCAGCGCGAAAAATGCGTAGGAAGACACCGCCGAGACGTAAAACACCACCTCGACGATGAGCAGCACGCGCAGGAATCGCGATGGACGAGAAGATGGTAAAAATCCTTCAGGCATGCACGAAAGCGTACACCATCACGATAGCGCTACGCAACGGGGGAGGAAGCGGAAACAATTAACGAATCACCCCATTCGTTTGCGGCGCGAACGCCTGGGTGCACCTGTCCTGCAACGGCCCGATGCGCGGTCCGGAAAAAACGCCGGCGATGCCCAGAATTAGAACGAAGCGCCAGATCGCCCCAACGGTACATTCATCCACGGGTAAACCCATGGTCTTCTGTAAGAGATAGAGTAAGTCCCGATGGCTCGGTCTGAACCATCGGGACGCCTCGAATGGAGCCGCAGGGACTCGAACCCTGGACCTTCTGCATGCCATGCAGACGCGCTCCCAGCTGCGCCACGGCCCCGAAATGTTCCCGGAACTGGTATATCGCTTCGTTCCAGACCCCCTCTTTACCATTCCCACGGATATTCGTCAAGGGCTGGACTCGAAATGGCGGATTTTGACCACATTCCCGAAAACGCCGCTGGCGTTATCGCGTGCCTGCGGACGATAGAATAATGAGTTACAGGCCAGGCTCACAACTACCGACCAATCGGACGAACCGGAGTTCCTTTTCGATAAACCTTTTCGATAAACCTTTTACCGGCCCGTTGCAATCACAGGTAGCGTCAATGCCTCCGGAGCGGAACGAACAGAATCGCCTGATGGACGCCGCGGCCAGCGGAAACGACGACGCCTTCGGCGCGTTGGCGCTGGCGTGTCAGGATCGTTTGTTTCGCTTCGCCCTGGCGCACGGTCTTGGCAATGCCGATGCCGCCGAGGCGACGCAGGAGACGCTCCTGCGGGCATATCAGGGACGGAGCAACTGGCGAGTTGGAAGCAATGCCATGAGTTGGCTTTATGGGATCGCGATGAACGTCGTAAGAGAGCGGTGGCGATCTCGCGCCCGTCAGAAATCGGCTGCGATCGACGTGGAGAGCCTGCAGATTTCCGCCGACGAAGGCGCCCCGGAAGACCAGGACGCACGCGAGAGGCTGGGGCTTCTGTCCGAAGCTATTGGGTTTCTACCGCCCCGCCAGCGAGAGGCGGTAGCGTGCCGATACCTGCGTCAGATGAGCGTACACGAAACCGCACTCGTCATGGGTTGCGCCGAGGGAACCGTAAAAGCGGCGGTTTTCGCTGCATTGGCGAACCTGAGAAAGACGATGGCGAAATACTGAAATGACCGACGAACGGAACAACCTGGAAGATCGTGAAGGCCGGATGATACTGGACGACCTGGGGCGTATCGGACGCGCCATTGATCGGGAGAAATATCCCGGCGTGGCGTGGCAACGGTATGAGCAACCGCGCCGTCGGCGGATTCTGCGGATCGTCTTTCCGGCGGTTGCGACGGCAGCGGCGGCTGCGGTGGTGCTGCTTGTCGCGGCGTCTTTCATGAACGCGCCGAATAAGCGGCAGCGCATCGAGGACAACCAGACCGTCCGGAAAGACGCCGGTACCCGCCAAACGTACAGCGACGCGCCTATGGACTGGTCCATTCCGACGGATATGGCCCCTTCCGCCGCGACGTGCATGATTTTCGAAGTGCCGCAATTCTCACTGATAACCACGTCGGGCGCCGATCCGACGGACGAAGATTCGGTCGAATGGTCCCTGCCGAGCCTGTCTCTGCCTGTCATGCCGGATGCGGACGCCGGCTGGGAATCGTTGAACGATGCCTGAATTAAATTCTTAGATCGAAAGGAAAACAGATCATGATCCACAGAAAAGTATTGATTGCGTTACTGGTGGGAGTGGTTGCGACGCTTATCGTCACCTACGCCGCGGGTCAAAGCGACCAGCCCATGCGCCCGGGGCCGCGGCGCAGCGATGCCGGGGGGAACGGTCGCGAGGCCATGCGCCGCAAGATTATCAAGGAGGCGCGACGACGCTTCGGCGAAGAGCGAATAAAGCTCATGGGTAACTACCTCGGCCTGATCGGCAAGATGCAGCGCGTATCCTTTAATCCGAAGGTAGCCGGGATAGTCGCCGTCGGCGGCCTGAAGGACGACGTGAAGCGCAAGGCACAGGACATCATCAAGGACCTCGAGTCACAGCTGGAAAAGACGCGCTCGCTTGGTCTGCGAAACTCGATCCGCATGGCGTTGAAGGATCTTTACAAGGCGGAGGGTCAGACGGATAAGATCCTGGCGAACTACCGCGTCATGCTGGCCGAGAACGACGTAGCCATAGGCGCCGCGCCGAGTCCTGAACCCCCTAAGTAGACGACAGTTATCGCAAAGGTCCCGTCTTGAGAAGGGGCGGGACCTTGCGGTCGTTTCGTCACCACGGATGCATCGCTGCCGCTACGCAGCGACGCGCTAATTTCTCCGGCAGCGTAGCAAGCACGCGTCGCCCTTCCCGACGGTCGTCGCAAAGCATGAACATCGCGCTGCCGCTGCCCGTCTCGCAGACGGGAATTCCAGCTGCCTCACGGAGAAGGCCTCTCACCTCGGCAAGAGGCGGGCACAGGGCCCCTGCCGCGGTGGCAAGGTCGTTCACAAGCATTTCTCGCCAGACGGAAGGAGGCGATGAGGCGAGCAGCTCCGCCGGAAGCTGATTCCGCCTTACCCGGCGAGGCTGCGTGTCGAATCGGCGGTACACCTCCGGCGTGGCGCAGGTAAAATCCGGCAGGTACAGGATCGCGTAAAAATCGTGGATGCGGGCCGGGGTTATCCGCTCGCCGCGACCTCTCATGCGTACGGCCCCATCCGTGAGGAACAACGGCACGTCGCTGCCAAGTTGCACGCCGATTTTCGCAAGCTCGCCGGGCGCAAGGCCGATCCCCCACAAATCGTTCAGTCCCGCCAGCACCGCGGCGGCGTCGGACGAGCCGCCGGCAAGCCCCATTCCGGGGGGGATGCGTTTGTCCAGGACGATCCGCGCGCCGGTCTGTTTGCCGACGGCTGCGGACAGCTCGCGGGCAGCACGCAGCGCCAGGTTGTTTTCGTCGGATCCGCAATCCATGCCGCGGCAGGTCAAGGTGATTTCGCTCCCGCCGTCGGTAAACAGATCGATCGAGTCGTACAGCGTGATCTTGCAGACGTAAGAGTCCAGCGGGTGGAACCCGTCCTCTCCGAGGGGACCTACCAGGAGATTCAGATTAATCTTCGCCGGGGCGCAAAGGCGCAGGGCGCCATCGGGAAGCCGTTCCCGCGGAGGAATGGGACGCACGCACGGAAAGTCGTCGGCGGAATGTTCGGACATGCGCACAACTGTACGCGCCGGGAGGTGGGTTCATCAATGTTTTTGCGAAACGCTCCGATAAACGGGAACGGTGATTCCCCCCTCGCTTCCTGCCGATCAGGAAACCTCACTCTGCCTCCGCAGCGCCTTCAGCGGGGCGCGCTGCCTCGCAGAATCTCCGAGCTACTTCCCAAGAAACGTCATGCCGGCGCCAAACACCTCGCTCGACAAGGCCACCCGATTCGCGTCGAACAGCGGGAGTCCTGCTGTTGCGCGCTCGGTGTAGCGCCTCACGTTCTCCTGACGCTCAGGATCGCTCAGCTCATCATCTGTTTCGCCGATACTGAAATGACTTGGGCGAAAGGCTCGCATACGCCAACCTCCGTTAGGCGTTACGACTCACTCCGGGTACACCCGCACTCCGGAACCTCCCTCATACTCGTACAGCGACATGGTTCAACTACTATTGTTATTGTGCGTGTTCGCGGCGAAAAGGCAACAGAAAAAATCGGTTTTTTTTCACCCTCTCGCGTCGAAAACAGCACCAATCACGACCCCAATCGGGCCCCGTTGCAGGCAGACGCAAGATGGTTCTTAACTCAAACTGACCGATCGTTAATCGGTTAACTGGTAACTGGTTAATTGAAAAACACTTACCGTCGTCTCGTCCGGTCGGCACATTTACAAGTTTGAGCCGATCGAATCAAACGAGGCTCATCCGCTGATTTTTGGTAAGTTCTTACCAATTAACCGGTTGACCGATCAACCAGTTAACCTCGTTCCGGCGAAGCCTGCCAAATCGGTCGGTTTGAGTTCCTAAGAGCCTTTATTTTCAGGGTTAAGAACGTTCATGTCGCATTCGCCGGCAAGATCGAGAAACTCCTGGTGCTCCAGGTCCGAGAGTTCCTTTCCGCGACGGTCGAGTTTCTCGTTAAGTCTGACGCACTTTTCCTGCATGGACTCGTGGGTCTCATGCGACCCGCCGATCAGATGGAAGTTTTTCCCTCGCGTCACGCGGGTCTGTCCGTCTTCGTTGTCCAGGCCGAGGCCCAGAATTTTCTTTTCGCTCCTGCGACGTACCAAAACCGTGCTCCTGTCTTACGAATCGATCACACTCACACCTGTTATTCTATCGACATTTCGCATATCGCTCAAGAAGGTTGTCGGCTGCGCTTGACTCTTGGGGCGCGGTGCCTATTCTGGTAGACTTGTCACTTTACCGATCCAGGAAGGAAACGAGGACCAATGGATTCGAATAACGTTACAGTTATCGGCCTGCAATGGGGAGACGAGGGCAAGGGCAAGGTCGTCGACGCCATTGCGCGCACCAGTCGATATGTCGCACGGTACTGCGGAGGGGCCAATGCCGGGCACACCGTCGTGGTCGACGGAGAGACCTTCGCACTCCACCTTATCCCGTGCGGCATCCTGCACGAGAACGTCCTCAACATACTGGGCAACGGAGTCGCCTTCGACCCGGCTGTGTTCGTCGAGGAACTCGCCGCCCTGCACTGCCGCGGCGTGAGAGCGGAGGCGGAAAACCTCCGCGTCAGTACTACGGCGAACGTCGTCATGCCGTGGCACAAGCTCCAGGACCGTCTGAGCGAAACGAGCCTCGGGAACTCAAGGATAGGGACCACAGCAAGAGGCATAGGTCCGTGCTACTCCGATAAGGCGAACCGTTCGACCGCCGTTCGTGCGGGCGACCTCGTGCAGGCCGAGACGCTCGGCGAGAAAATCGATCGCATCGTCGGAATCAGGAACAAGACGTTCGCCGCCCTGTACGGCGCCGAGCCAATGGACCCGGCGGCGATTTTCGACGAGTACGCCGCCTACGGCGAGACTATCGCGCCCATGCTGGGCAACACCGGGCAAATTCTCCGCGACGGAATCGCCGCGGGGCAGCGCGTACTGTTCGAAGGCGGGCAGGGAAGCATGCTCGATATCGATCACGGCACGTTTCCGTTCGTGACCAGTTCGTCCGTAACCGCCTGCGGCGTGCCGGCTGGGACGGGTATCCCCCCGTCGCAGGTGGGCACGATCATCGGGCTGATCAAGGCATACACCACGCGCGTAGGCGCCGGACCGTTCCCGACCGAGCAGGATAACGAAATAGGCGACTCCCTGCGCGAGCGCGGGCGCGAATACGGGACCACCACCGGAAGGCCCAGGCGGTGCGGCTGGTTCGACGCGTTCGCCACACGCTACGCCGCGGATATTTCCGGAGTGAATGAACTGGCGCTTTCGCTGCTGGACGTGCTGAGCGGCCTGGACGAGCTGTACATCTGCACCGGGTACAAATGCGACGGAAAGACGCTCGGAGCGTTCGATCCTGCCGTGATGGACGCCGTACAATGCGAATACGATACGGCGAGCGGGTGGAGCGAGGATATTTCCAACTGCCGGACGTTCGACGACCTTCCGGACGCGGCGAAGGCGTACGTGGACCGCATCGAGACGCTGCTGGAGCGACCGGTGGGCCTCATCAGCGTCGGTCCCGACCGCCTGCAGACGATCGTACATCACACGCAGGTCGAGGACCTGAAATGAAGCTGATTACACCGGAAAGTATCGCTGCGGCACGCGCCAGGCTGGGCGTTCCCGATGAACATTTCCCCGCCTCCGTCGCGATCATCATGGACGGAAACGGGCGATGGGCGAAAAAACGCGGCGTTCCACGCCCGTTCGGGCATCAGGCCGGGGCGGACAAGGTCCACGATATCGTCCGAATCGCGGCGCACCTCGGACTCGATGCGCTTATGCTTTACAGCTTCTCCAGCGAAAACTGGAAACGCCCCAGGCGGGAAGTGGACCTGCTTATGAGACTCTACGCCGAACGCATGCGCATCGAGCGCCCAACGATCATGGGGCACAACATTCGCGTGCGTCACCTGGGACGCAGGAAGGAGCTGCCGGACGAGGTCCTTCGCGAAATCGACGAGACGGTGCAACTTTCTTCGGGCAACGACGGAATGTGCCTCGCACTGGCGATTAATTACGGATCGAGGGCGGAAATCACGGACGCCGTCGCGGACATCGCCCGGCGTGTCGCCGAAGGAACGCTCCGGCCGGACGATATCGACGAGAACCTGATCGCCGACAGCCTGGATACCTCGGGCGTTCCAGACCCGGACCTGCTTATCCGCACTGCGGGCGAGATGCGGCTGAGCAACTTCCTGCTCTGGCAGCTTTCGTATGCGGAGTTCTACGTTACGGACGTGTACTGGCCCGATTTCGACGAGGGCCAGTTCCACAAGGCCCTGCGAAGCTACGCCGGCAGGCAGCGACGATTCGGCGGGCTGGACGAAGATCAGGAAGCCTGATCCGCTCCACCGGTCAGCGCGTCGGCAAGGTCCTGCGGCGTGCGGGCTGAGAGAACCCGCTCGCGTCCATCGGCGTCCAGTGCGCCTACGACGGAGGCTACGAATTGGAGGTACGGGTCAGCGCCTTCCATCGGGGTGAGTACCAGCACGAAGATAGTCGTCGCCTTGCCATCGGCTGATCCGAAGTCCATGCCCTCGCGCTTCACGCCGACGGCGCAGACGAGCGAGTCCACGGCGTTCGTCCTGCCGTGCGGAATCGCGATTCCATCTTCCATTGCGGTCGAAAGCTGAGCCTCGCGCTGCAGAACGACCTGCCCGGCCTTTTCGGCGTCGCTGATAAGCCCGGCCTTTTCCAGCAGGCCCAGCAGCTCGATGATAATCTCCTCCTTCGTCCGGCCGGCAAGGTTCGGGGTGACAAGTTCGGGGCGAATGTAATCATCGAGTTTAAGTTTCGTCGCGGCGCGTCGAGGGGGCTGGACCGGAGGCGCCGGAAGAGGCGCCGGAAGAGGCGCGGAGAATACGTGATATATCTGCCTGGCGGTCCGGCATGCAAGAACGCGCTCGCGCCCGGAGGAAGTAAGGATCTGGCTGATCGTGGACATGAACTGAATGTGAGGCGCGGGCTTGCTTCGCGGGGAGAGCGTCAGGATGAATATCTTCGAAGGCTCTCCATCGAACGATCCGAAGTCGATCCCTTCGCGTTTCAGTCCGACCGCGCACACCAGCCGAGTTACCGCGTCGGTCTTCCCGTGTGGAATCGCCACGCCGTACTGCAGTCCGGTGGACATGCTCTCCTCACGCTGAAGGACCGCTTCACGCGCCGCTGAGCGGTCCTTAACCAGCCCGTTGCGCACAAGCACGTCCAGGAGTTCGTCGATGACGGTCTCCTTCGAATTGCCCTTCAATTCCGGGATGATTAATCGTGGCGAAAGAATGTCCTTCATATTGAACCGGGTGGTTTCGAGCGGTCCGGTTTCCTGGAGGCGGCTTTGGATGTTCCGTGCGTCCAGGGGCTTTTTCAGCCCGCGGACGGAACGCTCCAGCTCCGCCAGCGCCTCGTAGACGGCTGTGTTCACCAGCGGCACGTCGCGGCGGTGGCAGGTAAACGTCAGAGTCGTTCCTTCGTGGTGGAAATCAATCGCCGTTCCGTCCTTCCGCAGGTGATACATCGGCGGGTCGTGGCGGATGTGGTGCGTAAAGAACCCCTCCGACTCGAACACGCCCCGGAGCTTCCCGACGAAGAACTCCACCATCTCCAGCGAAGGAAACTCGAATGGTACGGTCGTTTCGTCCTTCTCGCCGGGAACGTCCCTGCGGGTGCCCTGCCGATCGCTGCGAAGCAGGTATATCATCACCGGCGGCGCGACGACCGTGTTAACGAGCACCATCATGATAACGGCGGCGAGTATCGCAGGGCTCAAAACGCCGGCGGCCAGTCCAACCCCGGCTATAATGAGCGCAACCTCGCAGCGCGGCGCCATTCCGAAACCGATCCGCGCCGAACCGAGCAGGTTGAAGTTCGTAAGGAACGCCGGAAGCCCGCACCCGACAACTTTCGCCGCCAGCGCCACGATTGCATAAGTAAAGCCGAAGATGACCACCGAAGGCGACGTAAGAGCGCCCAGGTCGATCATCATTCCCGTGGTGCAGAAGAACACCGGAACCAGCAGCGCGTAGACCGGGCGGAGTCGCTCCCGCACGACGTGGCTGATATCGGACTTGGACAGCGCCAGGCCCATCACGTAAGCGCCGATGATCATCGCCAGGCCCGCTTCCTCGAACAGGCCCGCAAGAATCAGCGCCAATCCCAGCGCCATTATGGCGATCGACGTCCTTTCGCCGAACCACTTCAGCAGGAAGCTGATCTTCCGCGAGGCGAGAAGTCCGATCACCGTCGCCGCCAGCCAGACGCCCACCGCCTTGGTCGCGATCACGCCGATGTGCGACCAGTCGATTCCTCCGGTCGCTTTCGACGCGGAGATAACGCTCATGACGACGGCAAGGACGATGATCCCGAGCACGTCGTCGATGACGGCTGCGGAGAGAATCGTCACGCCTTCGGGCGAGTCCATCTTCCGTTTCTCGGAAAGTATTCGCGCGGTGATGCTGACGGACGTCGCGGTGGTGATGGTTCCCAGCAGCAGGCACTGGGGGGCGAACAGGCCCAGTTGCCTGCCGAACACCCAGGGCGAAAACAGCATGACGCTGGCGGCGCCGAAGAAGAACGAAACGAGCATTCCGCCAAGCCCGACAAGCCCTCCGACGAGCGAGAATCGCAGCATCAGCTTCAGGTCCGTCTCCAGGCCGATATTAAACAGCAGCACCACCGCGGCGATCGCCGCCAGGCCCGAAAGTTCCGGCGAGACGCCCGGGAACAATCCGTTCGCAAAGCCGTAGAAACCCATCCGCCCCAGCGCAAAGGGGCCAAGCAGGATGCCCGCGGCCAGCTCTCCCAGTGCGCCGGGGAGCTTGATCCGCTCGAACAGGAGGTTTCCGAACTTAGCCACGAACAATATAATGCCAAGTTGGATCACCAGCAGCATCGCGTCGCGGGCCGATTCGGGTTCGCTCACGCCCGCCGTATCTCCCCCGGCCATCGCCGTCGCGGGGACTACGACGCAGCCCATCGCGAAAACCAGGCACATTGTGGTTCGCGTCGTCATAACTGTGCGACTTCTCCCGAACGGGGCGTTACACGGGGCGGTGAAATCGCGTATTAGACTCATTCCCGCCTTCGTTCGCAATGCCCGATCGCTTTGCGTGCCGTCTTTGTGCTGGAAATATCCGCTCGCGGAGCGCGTAATATTCGCCCATGAAGAAGCGCATACTTTTCGGCACGATCATGATCGGCGTCCTCGTCGCCCTGCTGTGGGTGGACTGGCGGCTTGAATCCGGGGAACGGCTGGCGGTAATCGGACTTCCGGTGGCGGGTGTCCTGGTCCTCCTGCTTGCGATGGCGTTCATCGAGCTTGCCCGCATGTCCGCGGCTGCGAGGATCATCGTCCTTGTCCGATCCGGAATGTTCGGGACCATCGCGCTGGCGACGCTTCCGTTCTGGTGGCAGTTGACGGGATCTTCGGGCGCAACGGTCCCTCCGGTCCTGCTCGTGCTTTCGCTGGCGGCGATGGGCGTGTTCGTCGACCAGATGGTTCGCCACCGTATCGACGACGCCCTGCGCCGGATCGCCTGCACGCTGCTTGCGGTGGTGTACCTCGGGGCTGGAGGCGCGATGATAATGTGGATCCGCGTCGCACACGGGGTTCCGATTTTCATACTGTTCCTGGCGGCGGTGAAGGTCACGGACATCGGCGCTTATTTCACCGGATCGGCGATTGGAAGACACAAGATGATCCCCTGGCTATCGCCGGGGAAAAGCTGGGAAGGCCTTTTCGGGGGGCTTCTTGCCGGCGCGGGCGCCAGCGTGCTTATAGTCTGGATGATGAAAATCGATGCGCTTTCACTCTGGCAGGCGGGCCTGTTCGGAGCTCTCGTGGGGGCTGCGGGGCAATTCGCCGACCTCTGCGAGAGCCTGCTGAAACGATCCGCCAGGCAGAAGGATTCCGGCCGGCTTGTACCTCACTTCGGCGGCGTGCTGGACATTATCGACTCGCTGCTTCTGGGAGCGCCCATAGCGGTCGTGCTGCTGGCGGCGCTGTAGGCTCCGGCCATATTTACGGCACATCGAAGCTGTCAGCGGTTGGCTTTTGCTGATTGCTGAAAGCTGATAGCTTGCTAAAACAACGGCGGGCGGACCGTCGCGATCCGCCCGTCGTCTTCTGCGCAATTGGCGCGTGTCGGGGTGAAGGTCGCAGAACCTCACGCGCGCCTGCGCCGTATAAATACCAATGCACCCACCGCCAGCAGAACAAGCGTTCCCGGCTCGGGGACGGCGATAATGCTGCCGGTGGAGGGCGGCCAACCAGCACTGAGACCGGCTATCCCTATACTGTCCAGGGGCGCCGGCGGACCGCCTGCACCTGCACCTGCAACGTTGGCGTAATTCTGGATGATGAACACCCACGTCTCGCCGACTTCGAAGATCTCGTCAGGTGTCATGCTCTCGGAGACCAACGGTATGTTGATACCCACGGCGTCAATCCTGAAGGCCAGTTGTGCGTCACCCATGCCCGAGTTACCGATCCACCCGTCATCGTTGGTGAGGGAGGTTTCCGGGTCCGCCACGTAGTGGAGGTCCCACCACTTCCTGCCGGTGAGATTGGTGATGCTTACCAGCACATTTGCGGGGCCTGTAGGCTCGTAGTTTTGAGAGCACGAGATTTCCTGCGTCTCTTGCCACGAGGACACGATTTCTTCCTCAGCCGGGAACAAATCACCCAACTCGTGCACCGGACCTTCGATCTGCAACGGATCCTGACGGCCGTCGACGCTGTAGACGTCCAGTGGCACCGCCACGACCGGCGAAGCCAGGAACATAATCGCAGCACTTACCGCCAACATAATAGTTAACTTACTCATTTGCTATCCTCCTCTGTTTTCGGCTTCCGACGCGCGGGGCGAGTCCCCGACATGGCGGAAGCCTCTTTCCTTGATGAGCGATGACTTCCTTCGCAGGCCTCCCTGCCGGTCGGCAACCTCCGTGTCGAATTGAACGGATTCGCGCGCAGCCGCACAAAGAAACTGACGGTACTGACAATGCACGGCCTTCAAGCCCTGATGCGATCGCAAGCAAAAAAGCAAAAAAACAAAGAAATGCTCGTCAGCGACAACCCCGGAGAAACACTGCAAACCAAGAAATGATCGGCTGCTTCTTCCGAGCTGCCGCAGCCTCTTCCAAACAATCCTTATTTTCGCAACGTCATAGGCATAAGTCAACAAAAAAGTAACTTTGATGTCAATTGATTCCATCCAGTCAAATCGGGCGTAGCCTGCGTCGATGGAACCCAACCACCCCGTCAACCGTTTTGAATTGTGAACAAACAGCACGGCAGCCATTGACGTCATGACCTGACCGGGTCGGTCCCCCCCCCCACCGGCTCGGGAGCGCGGCAGGAGCGGGTTCTTCTTCCTTTACCGACTCCTGCCGCTTTTTGTGCGGAATCTCACGACGATTATGACCCAAAATCATTTAGCAGGGATACAGGGGATAAACGGGATGAAAACGAATCGAAATGAAATCAAAGTGAAATCAAAACCCAAAACCCGATATTCCATATTCCATTTTCAATTTTCAAAATATTTAAGAGGTATTTAAGAGGGACGCTACCCTATTTAAGGATTTAAGAGGGACGCTACCCATTTTATTTACTCGAAATTCGAAGCACGAAGCACGAAATCCGAAACAATCTCGAATGTTCAAAATCTCAATTTCCAAAACAAAAACCCCGCTCCCTTGCGGCCTGCCCG
>JAJRYB010000024.1 GCA_024275995.1 Planctomycetota bacterium
CTGTCCCCGGTTGTCCCGGGATTTGCGTACTTATGCGTACTTGTGCGGACTTGTACGAAACGGTACGCTTTGGCCCGAACTCCCGCGCAACGGTCCGGACCCTGCCCGTCGCCTGCCCGCCGTGGCGCGGGGCAGGCAGGTCAATCATCTTCGCTCGCAGGAGCGTATCGAGCGTCGCGTCAGGAAAATCGGAAGCCGCATATCTTTTTTCTATCTAAACTTATGGTCATGGAGCGGCCGAAGTAAATTTTCGCAGGCTTGACAAGTCACCTTACACCGTTCTTATGATGATAGTCGACCCGCTGGGGACGTTCGGCTTTACTGCTGCGAACGGCGCCTACGCGGCAGGGTTAAAGATGGCCAAGGCAGCAAGGAAACCTTCAGGACGCGCGACGGCGGGCAAGAGTGCCCGGAGGTCTCCGGCTGCGCGATCCGCCGACGGCGGGGGGAAGGGTAAAAAACTCGTCGTCGTCGAATCTCCCGCCAAGGCAAAGACCATAAACCGGTATCTCGGTGAGAAGTACGTGGTCAAGGCGTCGATGGGCCACGTTCGGGACCTGCCGAGCAAGAACCCCAAGGGCGTGAAGGATCCGGTTCCCGGAGTGGACATCGAGCACGACTTCGCGCCGACGTACGAGCCTCTGGCGGGACGAAAGAAGCTCCTGGCTGAGCTTCGCAAGTATGCCAGGTCGGCCTGCGAGGTGTTCCTGGCGACCGACCTGGACCGCGAGGGCGAGGCGATTGCCTGGCACCTGGCCGAGGCGCTCGGCGTGAAGAGCGACAAGATCCGGCGGGTCATTTTCAACGAGATCACCGCCTCGGCGATACGCGAGGCGTTCGCGCATCCGCGCGAGATTGACATGCACAAGGTGAACGCCCAGCAGGCCAGGCGGATACTGGATCGGATCGTGGGCTACCAGATTTCGCCGCTGCTCTGGAGGAAGGTGGCGGGGGGATTGTCCGCCGGACGGGTGCAGTCCGTTGCGGTGCGCCTGATCGTCGATCGGGAACGCGAGATCGACGCGTTCGATCCGGAGGAATACTGGAAGATCGGCGCGGTCTTCACGCCGGATATCACCTCGGCGGACGATCTCGCCGGAAAGTGGCGACAATTTCTCGATCAGCGCGACTCGGACGGTAAAGGACCGACGCAAGCCCGGCAGCAGGAGTTTTTGTCAACTTGCGGCGCGTTCCGCGCGGAGCTGGTGAAGTTCGGTGGAAAGCGGTTCCAACCCGTCGGACCGGACGAATCGATCGCGGTCGCCGAGGCGATCGGCATGGAAATCGAGAACGTCGAGCAAACCGAAAACCCCGATGCCAAGGGTGCGGCGAAAAATATTGTTACGGTCCACGGGAAGGTTCGACCCGACGGACCGTCATACGTCGTGAGCGAGTTGAAGCAGCGTGACAGCCGATCCCGACCGCCCGCGCCGTTCACCACGGCGACGCTTCAGCAGACTGCCAGCGTCAGGCTGCGGTTCTCGACGTCGCGAACGATGCGACTTGCCCAGCAACTCTACGAGGGCGTGAATGTCCCCGGCGAGGGAAGCGTCGGGTTGATAACGTATATGCGAACGGACAGCCGGAATATCTCGAAGGACGCCGTCACGCAGGTTCGGAAACTGCTGGGCGAGAAGTTCGGCCCCCGGTACGTGCCGGACAAGCCCAACTATTATGCCTCCGGCGAACGGGCGCAGGAAGCGCACGAAGCGGTCAGGCCAACCGACGTCTCGCGGACGCCGGATGACCTCCACGGCGTGCTGGAGGGAAATCAGTGGAAACTGTACGACCTGATCTGGCGGCGTTTCGTCGCCTGCCAGATGTCCGCGGCGGTGTGGGATGTGACGGAGGCGAATATCGTCGCCGACGCCGGTGGAACGGAGGCGGTGTTCAAGGCGATGGGTCGCACACTTAAATTCGACGGGTTCCTGCGGGTGGCGGGCCTGCCGAGGTCCGGCGAGCAGATACTTCCGGACCTGCGCGAGGGGAAGCCCGTAGCGCCGGTGGAGATTAA
>JAJRYB010000025.1 GCA_024275995.1 Planctomycetota bacterium
GCGACCGCCAGGCGGTGGCGGACATACCGGGCAGTGTCCGTCGCCGTCATGACGCCCAGGTGGAAGCGAACCGTGATTCGCTGGGCGAGCTGACGCAACACCGGCTTGGCGAGCTTGTCGCGGAGTTCGGGCTGACCTATCAGAACAATCTGGAGGAGCTTCTGACTCTGGGTTTCGAGATTGCTCAGCAGGCGGGTCATTTCCAACGTGGCGGTGGGCATGTCCTGCGCTTCGTCGATGATAATTACCGCGTCCTGCCCGGAAGAGTTAACGTGCAAAAGGAATTCATTCAGGAGACGCATGTATCCGAGGCGGTCCTGACGCTTGCTCACGATTCCGAATTCCTCGACGATCGCGCGAAGAAGCTGCGTTTCGGTGAGCACGGGATTCAGGATCAATGCCGTGTGGATGTTGGGACTCAACTCGTTAAGCAGCGCCCGGCAGAGGGTGGTCTTTCCAGCTCCAACTTCGCCCGTAAGGCATATGAAACCCTTCCGCTCGCGGACGCCGTACAGCATGTGATTCAGCGCTTCGCGATGCTGGGCCGTGAAGTACAAAAACTTCGGGTCCGGCGTTATGTTGAAGGGCTCTTCCTTCAGGCGGTAGTAGTCCTTGTACATGACCGACACCTCTATTGATCGTGCGGAGATACTCCGACACGGGGCGCAATGGCTCTGAATTTGCCCGGCCCAGAAGCTTACTTCGGCAAGCGGAAATGTCCACTTAACCAGCAAATTCCGAATATTCCGACCAGTGTGTATGGGGATAACCATGAATATGGGCAATTTGCGTAAAATGTAGAAAAAATTCCGATTATGATTTGCTCTCCACATTTCCATAACGTATCGTTCAGGCAGAGGAGCATTGGAACGATGAAATTCCTGTTGATCATTCTGCTTGCGGGCGTTTTTCTGGGAGGCTACCACTTGGGGCGCCAACCCGGAAGTCCAGACATATTTGCTTGGTATCAAAAGGCTTACGGGCAAGTGAAGACCTACGGGGAAGATGTTGTTCCCGCCCTGCTGGACCAGTCCCGTCGCGACGCTTCCGATGGCGATGCAAACGGGAAGATACCCGTGAAAATCGACGGGAAAGTCTACATGATCGGCAAATAACGAAAAAATGTCTTTTCCCTCGGCGACCATAACGTCGCTCACAGAAAGCTGCTGCCATAACTGCTGCAGCTTTCTCATTTTGCGCCGATCAGATGCTTTGCCTCCGAGCGTATTTCGGTAAGCGACTTCGCCAGCGGGACGCGCACAAGTACCGTTTGTGACAGGATTTCCAGCGTTTGGGGGCACATTCGTTTGGAGTACGATATTTTCCTCCGGTGCATTTTCCACGGGTTGAGCTTCGGGTGGTGCGATTTTTTTTGAAGGATCGCTTCCCAATTACTGTAAACGTGTCTGCCGCTGTCGATGGGTCGGAACATCGGCCAACTCTTCGCGTGTTTTTCGACAAAGGCGGACGCCTCCTCGGCGGTGTCGAATTGAACAGGCACCGCGACGCCGCAGTCTCCGTCCGTGTCGTTACTGGGGGCCAGGCGAAACGCATCGCTCTGTTGGAGCACTTTAATGATCGCTCGTCTTCGCTGTCGCAGGCGTCGCAGGATTCCGTCGAGCCTTCCCATCTGGACGTTCAATATGGCCGACTGTATTTCGGTGATGCGAAAATTCAGCCCGGCGAAGATCTCCTTGCCGGCGGGGGACTCGTCCATGAAAAACGGATTGGCCGCGTCGTGTTGAATGAGTGCTCGCTGGAAGATTTTCTCGTCGTTCGTAACCATCGCGCCACCTTCACCGGACGAGATAATCTTGTAGAAGTTGAAACTCAGCACACCCGCGTCGCCGATCGCACCTAGGCGCCTGCCGCGATACGACCCGCCGTCGGCCTGGCAGGCATCCTCGATCACTTTCAGCCGGTGCCTGCGGGCGATCCGCATGATCGCCGACATGTCGCACGGCAGGCCGCACATGTGAACCGGAATGATCGCCTTGGTGTATCGCGTTATTTTCCGCTCGATATCCGCCGGGTCGATCGTCAGCGAATCATTTACCTCCGCGATGATGGGCACCGCCCCGACGGCTACCGGAGCGAGGGCGGTTGCGATGAACGTGTAACCCGGAATGATCACCTCGTCGCCCGGCCCGATGCCCAGGCCCGTAAGCGCGCAGATCAAAGCCGACGTGCCGCTCGTCATCGCCAGTGCGTATTTGCTATCGAGCTTCCGCGCGAGGGCCTTTTCGAACCTGCCCGTCTCCGGGGCATTGTGCCCCTGGTGGTAGCGGAAAAGCTTACCGGACAGAATAACCTTTCGCACCGCGGCTGCTTCTCTTTCACCTATCTCGTACATGACGTTCCTTTCTCCCGTGGCCTCTGGCCGATTGCATGTCCGTCCATTCGCTTGTACTCCCAGGCTCGCGGCGAAGCAATGCCCTTGATGAAAGATTATAACGTGCGCCGACTGTCCGGGCTGCGCCGTGGCGAACCGAAACGTACGAGTCCGTACCAAAGCGTACCGTTTCGTACAAGTCCGCACAACTCCGCAAATCCTGGGACAACCGGGGACAGGCTGGAAAGGGTTTTTCGAGGGGCAAAAATACGTAACGTCTTATTACACACAGAGATACAGAGATGCAGGGGAATTAAAAAACGCTTTGCTTTGTTTTTAAACCTCATTTCCCTCTGTTTCTCTGTGTCGGTTTTTCGTTCTTAAATTGTCAAGCAACTTCAGCGCGCGTAGCACGCGCCTCCATACTTGGGCGAATACCCATGTTTGTGCTACCCAAAAGGGGAACTTTTGAAAAAGTGATGTGCGTAAGTCACGGCCGGGCCGGAATAAGAAATTTTATATTTCCTGTCCCGTTTTGGGGGTCAACCGGCCTTTTTGTGCGCTCAAAACGGGAACTTTTCATATCTATCCATTACCTGCATAAGCAGTTGGAAACGTGTTCAACATTTACGAGCTGCGAGTCGCAAGTGAGCGGGGCTTTTGAATATCTCGCACTTTACAACCCCGCTCGCTCGCGCTCGCGGCTCGTTCTTCGCATTACATTCGCCGCGAACCCTGCCTGCTCGCTGTTCGCCGTTTTACCGCGTCAGGGAACTATCGTTACCGTTGACCATTTTTCATAGAGCAGCGCGTAGACGAGTTCGATGTCCTGGTCCTTCAGTCGGATACATCCTTCGGAGTCGGCCCGTCCTATGCTGTCCGGCGCGTTGGTGGAGTGGATACCGTAGGAAGTCAGGCCGCGCGTCTTATCCTCTGCGCCTTCCAGGCCGATCCACAGGCCCTTTTTCCCGAAGGCATATCGTGGATCGCCGTAGCCTATGGGTCCTTTTCCGGCGTACTTGCTGCCGGTTGAAGGGTTCCAGACGGGGTGGACCATTTTTTCGCCCAGTGCGACCCGCCAGAGTCCTTCGGGCGTGCTTCCGTTCCTTCCCAGACCGACGCGGACGCGCTTGATGTACACCTTCGGCAGCCCCTGTCGGTGCAGGTACAGGTCCATGGTGAAATTGCCCTTGGAGATAATGGCGTGGGCCGGTCCGCGAACCAGCTTTATCCTGCTGCCCGCGCGAATCGCCCGGTCGTTTACGATACCGTTCACCCGCATGATGAACCGGTAATCCAGTCGCAGTTTCTCCCGCTGGTTGATCTTTCCGAGCGTGTCGCCGAACTTTATATTGCTGTAGTAGGAGTAGGGGTCGTCCTTGTAGTGCTTGGCCGAAAGGATCGTCAGCTCCGCAAGCTGCGTGGCGACGGATCGGGCCTGGGCGTCGGAAGCGGCGTCAAGCCGGCCTGAAAAAATAGCCTCGGCGAGTTTATTACGCGCGTCGATGAAACGGTTCGCCTTGAGCAATTTCATTCCTTCGGAGAAGGCTGCCTTCGCGCCGGCGGAATCGACCGACGTATCCGCCGGGCGGATAGCGGGGGTGATGTCCGGGATGGCGTCGTCGCCGCCGCCGCGCACGGTGGGGGTGTTGTTGTTATTGTTCCCTGCCGGGGTGGCGGCCGGGGCGGCGTCGGAAGGTGCGTCTCCCTTCGGCCAGAGCGCGTAGGTTAAAGCGGCGACGGCGGCTAGCACTACCAGCGTTACGAGTAACTGTTGTTGTTTGCGGCGCAAGGTTACGTCTCCTTTACCGTGCCATCGTTCGCGACGGCTTTACGCTCCCAGTTGATTTTGTGATCGTTATCGTTAAACCGCACAACTCCCGCATCGGTTACGATCATCTCGACAGGAAGGTCGTTCGATTCGACCGGAACTTCGCTGACGACCTGCTCGCAGAAGGCAAGCCCGCATGTTACCGCGTGCAGATCCGGGTGCGACAGGAAGCGGTCGTAAAACCCTCCGCCGCGTCCCAGGCGGTTTCCGCGATTGTCGTACGCGAGGGCAGGTACGAGGACAAGGTCTATTTTACCGGGCGGGAACGGTTCGCCCTCGACCGGTTCGCGCAGCGAGAAACGCTGCGGGACAAGCTCGTCCATCGAGCGGATTTCCCGTGCGATCATATTCGGCGGCTGCCAGTTTACGCGCGGCGCGAGGACGGTTTTCCCGGCGTCCCACGCTGCGTGCGCGAGCGGTTCGGCGTCCACCTCCAGGGGGATGGGAATGAACAGCATGATCACGTCGGCACGTTGATATTCATTCGTCGCCAGCAGCGCTTCGCACGCGGCTCGGCTTTTTGCAGCGGCCGAGCGAGGCGACATTTCGACCAGTGACTGCTTGATCTGTTTGCGGAGCAAGGCCTTCATGCACTCATTGAAATGATTCGCCGCCCTGTGGGCAAGACTTTTCACCTCCGCGGACTGGGCTACCCTATCGCGACCCTTCAGGAACCGCCCTTTGTCCGCAGTGTCGCAACCCACTGGAGATATTTCGCGATGTGCTTCTCGTAGCCCCGATCGGCAGGCTTGTAATACCTCTTGTCCACGCCGAGGTAGTCCTGGTCGGGGCTGACGCCGCCTTTGTAATCGTGGCTGTACTCGTACCCCTCGGAATGTCCGAACTGTTCCTTCATTCCGGGATGCGGGGCGTTTTTCAGATGCAGCGGAACCGGCAGTGTCCGGTTTTCCCGAACGTCGCGAGTCGCCTGCCAGATCGCCATCGCCGAGGCGTTGGATTTCGGCGCGCAGGACATGTATATCGCAGCCTGCGCGAGGGTGAGCTGGCATTCGGGAAGTCCGATCCGCTCGGTGATCGTAAAAGCCGCAGCCGCCACCGAAAGCGCCCGCGGGTCGGCGTTTCCGACGTCCTCACTGGCGAGAATTGCGATTCGCCGCGCGATGAATCGCGGATCTTCCCCCGCGACGATCATCCTCGCCAGCCAGTACACCGTCGCGTCCGGGTCGCTTCCCCGCATCGACTTTATGAACGCGCTGATCGCGTCGTAATGCTCATCGCCGTGGGGATCGTAGCGGACGACCTTCGCCTGGATGGACTCCTGCGCCACGTCCAGGTCGAAGGAAATTTTCCCGCGTCCTTTGGTGGAGTTTTTATTTTTCGCCTGGCTGAGCACGCCGGTCTCGAGCGCGGTAAGCGCCCTTCTCGCGTCGCCGTCGCAGATTTTCGCCAGGTGCGCCAGCGCCTCCTCGGATGCGGCTACGTCGTACTCGCCAAGCCCGCGCCGGGTGTCGGCAAGCGCGCGGCGCAGCAGGGCAATTACGTCCTGCTCCTCCAGCGGGCGGAACTGGAAGATAGTGGACCGGCTCAGCAGCGGGGTGTTGATGGTGAAAAACGGGTTCTCCGTGGTCGCACCTACAAGTACGATAACGCCGTTTTCGACGTCGGTGAGCAGCACGTCCTGCTGGGCGCGGTTGAAACGGTGCAGCTCGTCGATGAACAGCACGGTTCGCCGCCCGTCTCCTGCCAGCAGCGCCCTTCCGCCGGCGATGATCTTCCGCACGTCCTTCACGGAAGCCGACGCAGCGTTGAGCGTGTGGAACGCGCACGAGCAATGCAGCGCGATCACGCCGGCGAGCGTGGTCTTACCCGTTCCGGCAGGTCCATAGAACACCAGGCTCGTCAGACGGTCGGCCTCGATCATCCGGCGCAGCATTTTTCCGGGTCCGAGAAAGTGGTCCTGCCCGAGCATTTCGTCCAGCGTTTGCGGGCGCATGCGAACCGCCAGCGGAGCGCGGGCCGCTATGGCTTTCTCCTCTGCCTGTCGGAAAAGATCCATCTCGCCGATCATTTTACACTCCGGAGTGCCCGGTAAACAGGCCCGGCTATTTCGGGAAAAACGTTCTTATGCTTCTGCTGGGGGCTTTAGAGGCCGATAATAAATCGAGACGGTCCGTCGGGGCCGGTAGCATCGATAACGCGGAGATCAGGCATGTGCGGAATTGTCGGTTACGTCGGAAGGAAAAAAGCCAGCGGCGTGCTCATCGAGGGGCTCAAGCGGCTGGAGTATCGCGGGTACGACTCGTCCGGAATATGCGTTCAGCACGGGGGCTCTCTCGTGTTCCGCAAGCGCGCGGGCAGGATATCCGCGTTGGAAGAAGCTCTCGCCGACGCGCCGGAAATTGCCGCCGGAACGTTCGGAATCGCCCACACGCGATGGGCGACGCACGGCGAGCCTAACGAGGCCAACGCGCACCCGCACTTCGATGACGACGGCGATATAGCGCTGGTGCACAACGGGATCATCGAAAATTACGCTACGCTCAAGCAATTCTGCCTCGATAAGGGGCACGTATTCCACAGCGACACCGACACGGAGGTGCTCGCGCACCTGATCGGCGAGTTCTACCACGACGGCGCATCGTCGCTCGAAGAGGCGGTCCAGCTCGCACTGCGGGAAGTGTCCGGAACGTACGGAATAGCCGTCATGTGCTCCGGCGAACCGGACAAGCTCGTCGTCGCGCGCAAGGGAAGCCCGCTGATCATCGGCGTCGGCTCCGACGAGTACCTCGTCGCGTCCGACGCCTCGGCGATTATCGAGCACACGGTGAACGTGATCTACATGAACGATAACGAGATGGCCGTCATCACGCCGGACAGCATGCGGACGGTCACTATCGACAATGTTCCGGTCACCAAGGAAATCCAGCAGATAGAGTGGTCGCTCGAACAGATCGCAAAGGGTGGATTCGAGCATTTCATGCTCAAGGAGATTTTCGAACAGCCCGAGGTCGTCCGCACCTCGCTGGGAGGAAGGCTGGACCTGCGCGACATGCGGGTGCAACTGGGCGGGCTTGGCGAAATCGTCCGCGACCTGGTCAAGACGCACAAAATAATCCTGACGGCGTGCGGGACGGCGTGGCACGCCGGACTTGTCGGCGAGTATCTTTTCGAGGACCTCGCCCGCATCCCGACGGAAGTGGAATACGCCAGTGAGTTCCGCTATCGCAATCCGATCGTCGAGGAGGGGACCGTCGTAATCGCGCTAAGCCAGTCGGGCGAGACGGCCGACACGCTGGCGGCGCTGCGCGAGGCGCACGACAAGGGCGCGCTGACGCTGGGTATCGTAAATGTGGTCGGATCGACCATCGCGCGCGAGACCGACGCGGGCGTGTACCTGCACGCCGGGCCTGAAATAGGCGTCGCCAGCACCAAGGCGTTCACCTGCCAACTGGTCGTTGAAACACTGATCGCGCTGATGCTTGGCAGGCGACGGTTCATGTCTCAGCAGAGTACGGAACGGTATCTAAAAGCGCTTGCGGAGATTCCCGACAAGATCGAGCGCATTCTTGCCCAGGCCGACGCCATCAGGGAGATGGTGGCCGATTACGTGGACCATGACAACTGGCTGTTCCTGGGACGCGGGTACAACTATCCGATCGCCCTGGAAGGCGCCCTGAAGCTCAAGGAAATCAGCTACATCCACGCCGAGGGTCTTCCCGCAGCCGAGATGAAGCATGGTCCCATCGCCCTGATCAGCGACGGAATGCCCGTGGTGTGCATAGCGCCTCGAAACGCCACGTACGCGAAGATCGTAGGGAATATCGAGGAAGTCCGCGCCAGAAAGGGACGCATAATCGCCATCGCCACCGAAGGCGACGAGCAGATCGAAAAGTATGCCGACAACGTTATATACGTTCCCGACTGCCCCGTGCCGCTCCAGCCGCTGCTTACGGTGATTCCTATGCAGCTTATCGCCTACTACGCAGCCGTCGCCCGCGGGTGCAACGTGGACAAACCCCGCAACCTTGCAAAGAGCGTAACGGTGGAGTGAAAAAACGGTAGTCAGTCGCCGGTATCCGGTAGTCCGCAAAAACGCGCGATCGATGATCCGATAAAGTTTAGCTGTGGGTGGAACACCCACACGAAACAGCAGAAACAGTAATCGGTAGTCAGTAGACGGTATCCGGTAAGGGAACAGCCTTGTTTCACCCCGCACGGTCAGCCAGGGTCCGTCCATCGAGGAGGCATTGGCGAATCTCAAGGAAGCGACGGAACTGTACCTGGAGGAGTTTTCTGTACCGCTTCCCGCCGCGAGTTGGCGATCGGTACGTTAAGGGGTATTTTGCGCCAGGCGAAAGTTACGCCCGAAGACTTCATGAAGAATCTGTAGAACGCCGATTCCCAATCACAAAGCTTCCACTCAGGTAAACTACTGACGACGTTTACGGTGAGCTACGCCGAACCGCCTTCGTCTCATCCGCCTTACCAGCAGCGGCGCGCCGATAACCATCAGCATCCCTTCAAAACATGCGGCAGGTCAATCTTTCAGTGCTCTAAACACTCGCACGTCGGATGGGCGGATCGTGGCGGCCAGTCCTCGCCGCGGATGTATGAGAAGGTCGTCCTCCCGCCACTGCCTCCGGTCCAGGTAGACCGGGGCCAGGCCGATCGCTTCGGAGCGCCAGCGGATCGTCCGTCTGGCTTGGATGGTTATCTTTTCGTCCGATTGCCTGGTGGCGATAAGAGGCTGGGACCGCACTAGCATCACGGCCGATGCGACACCCACAGCCGCGACCAGCAGACATCCCGCAAGTCGTCCCTTGCCCCTGGGCAGCAGGCATCCCGCCGCCAGCACCACCGTCAGCACCGACAGGAGCAGCGCATTGCGGCGCAGGCTCCCCGGCCAGGATATCCGGAAGGCGTCGTCGTAGGCGCCCGGGTCGAAGAAGGCGTCTGGCGTCACCATCGCCGCCTGCCAGCTCACGGGGACTTCGAGCGACGCGATCGGTTTCGCGCTGATCTCGTCCCGCGAAAGCAGCCGGACTGAGTATGTCTGCTCCACGGAGATCGCCGGCAGCGATATTCCGATTGTCTGCGAGGTATTGGGTGGAACGACGGCCGGCACGAGGATTGTCGGACCGCCGCTGCGGGCGCGCACGGCCACGGCGCGGACGATTCTGTCCGTCCCGTTGAATATTTCCATCTTCGCGCTGCGGAACGGGAAGGCGCCCTCGTCCTGCCGCACGTCCGGCGACAGCGATACCCGCGTTTCGGCAAGCGCGGGCGCCGCGCCCGCGAAGATTACCGTCAGCGTCCATATCATCGGCCTTCTCATAGCGCCACCTCCGCCTCATCGACGAGTTTTTTCGCGCGAAGCACCTCCGCGACGGACCACGCCTGCGCGATGCATCCGCGCGGATGGTGGGGCGCGTCGCCGTCGAATATCTCGCTGACGAACCCCAGCCCCGCCTGGCGCAGATGATCGTCGAATGCCTCCAGCCATTTCCGGGCCTCCCGTACGGCGGAGCGGTCGGAAGCGTGGACCTTCAGGTGGGCCTCGATGAACGCACCCATCAGCCAGGCCCATACCGTGCCCTGGTGGTACGACCGGTCGCGCGATTCCCACGATCCTCCGTATCGCGGGCGGTATCGCGGATCGTCGGGCGAGAGCGTTCGCAGACCCATCGGCGTCAGCAGCGAGTCCCGGACCTTCGCGAGCACCGCCTCCTGCTGCTCGCGCGGAAGGGCGCTATGGGGCAGCGAGACCGCGAATATCTGGTTCGGACGCAGCGACGCGTCGGGCCCGGCCTGGGAAATGCAATCGTAGAGACATTTTTCCGAATCGTTCCAGAACGCCTTCGCCAGCGCCGGTCCGATGAGCGAGGCCCGTTCGGCGAAATGTCCAGCCAGCCCGTCGTCCACGCCGGCGTATCGCTCGGCGAGAATGCGGTGGGCGCTGTACCACAGCGCGTTGACCTCGACGGCTTTTCCGTGGCGCGGCGTCACTACCTCCTCTCCCAGCGCGACGTCCATCCACGTCAGTTGCGTACCCGGCGAGCCTCCGGAGAGCAGCCCGTCGGCGCCGCAGTGGATGTCGAACCGCGTACCCTCGCGGTAGGCGTTCAATATCGCCCGCGACGCCGGTCCCAGCAGATCGCGCCAGAAGGCGGCGTCGCCCGTCGCGGCGAGGTATCGCTCCGCGGCGATGATGAACCACAGCGACGCGTCGATGCTGTTGTAGTGTGCGGCCTCGGAGTAGTCGTCGAACCGGCTGGGGATCAGCCCACCGTCGATGCGGCCGGCGAACGTGCGGAAGACCTCCCTTGCCTGCTCGAATCGCCCGGTCGCAAGCAGCAGACCCGGAAGCGAGATGAACGCGTCGCGTCCCCAATCGGCGAACCAGTGATACCCAGCCAGGATCGTCGAGAGGGGTGGACCTTCAGGTCGACTTCGTCGCACGATAAACGTATCGGTCGCCGCCGCCAGGCGTTTCTGCGTTTCGTCCGCTTCGTCCGGCAGGGCGCCGGCCAGTTCCAGGAGTCTGTTTCGCCGGCGTTCAACCGTGGCGGCGAAGGCCAACTGGACGGGTTCGTCGAGGCTGGCGGTCAGTTGGCAGGTATCTCCGTCGGCGAGATCGAACCGGAACAGGCCCGGCGTGTAGAGGTCTTCGAAGCCCTCCATTCCGCGCGAAACCTCCACCCGGTACCGGAAGCGATACCACCATTGCGCTTCGTCGTGGAAGTCCCCGTCGCCGCTGGCCAGGTGCAGAAGCGGCAGCGTGCTGACCCGATCCTGCACGACGGCGCCTCCCTTGCAAGTCTCGAAGGTCATCCGGTGCGGCTCGTTCGCGTTGCGAAGGTGGTGGAAATCGCGCATCGCGGCGAACGGACGGACTTCCAGGCGGGCGTTTTCGCCGCGCAGCGTGTATCGAATTGCCACGGCGTTGGACGAGTCGGACAGGACTATCTCTTTGGTCAATTCGACC